>JAYWCV010000083.1:0-19216 GCA_043780275.1 Chitinophagaceae bacterium | reverse complement strand
TTTTAATTTGGTTTTAGAATACAGCCTATAAATGCATATTTGTAATATTAAATAATCATCCATGAATTATAAATTCAATACCCAATTCCTGTTCATTCTGATATTCATCTTTGCAAGCGGAAATCTTTTCTCGCAAACCTCGTTCAAAGAAGTTCCAAAAGGCTGGCATTTACTGGATCAGAAAAAAGACAATTTCTCCGGCATCAGTTTGGCAAACGCATATAATTTTGTAAAAGGGAAAAAAAGCAAAATAGTAATAGTCGCTGTTATAGATTCAGGTATTGACACGACACATGAAGATTTAAAATCAATTTTATGGATAAATACAAAAGAAATTCCGGGGAATGGAATTGATGATGATAAGAACGGTTATATCGATGATGTAAATGGTTGGAATTTTCTGGGAGGAAAAGATGGACGCAATGTCGACAAAGATTCTTATGAAGCGGCAAGGGTTTATCATAAATTCAAATTACAATTTGAAAAAATGGAAAATGGCGAAAAATTAAGTGCTGTAGACAAGGATAAATATGAACTATGGAAGAAAGCATCAGAAAATATATTGGGTGCATCAAGGCCCGAAACGATTGATATTCTTCTTTTACAAAAAGTATTAGCGTCTTCCATTAAAAACGATAATATCTTAAAAATTATCATGAAAAAATCTGTTTATACCGGGCAAGAATTGGAAAAATTTATACCACCGACAGAAGAAACAAAGAGAGCAAAAAACGGCATGCTGTTTTTCTTTCAATCAAATGATATGATGGAGAATACGAATGATGAATTCATTGAAAATTTAAGTGACTATGTTTCTGCTGAAGAAAGAAAAGCAGAAGCTTCCGACAAAGCACCTATTGATTATCGTGGCGAAATTGTAAAAGATAATTATGACGATTTCAATGATCGTTTTTATGGTAATAATGATGTGATGGCAGGCACCCCTTATCATGGCACACATGTATCGGGTATTATTGCAGCGATACGGGATAATGATCTTGGAATTGATGGAATTGCAGACAATGTACGGATCATGGCTTTAAGAGCTGTGCCAGATGGGGATGAACATGATAAGGATATTGCTTTAGCTATTCGATATGCTGTAGATAATGGTGCGAAGGTTATCAATATGAGTTTTGGAAAAAGTTTCTCTCCTGAAAAATACTGGGTGGATGAAGCTGTACAATATGCACAAAAAAATGGCGTATTATTAGTACATGCTTCCGGTAATGATGCTAAGAATATCGACAGTGTAGATAATTTTCCAAGTCCGGTATTTAAAAAAGATGGCAAAAGAGCAAGCAATTGGATTACCGTTGGGGCAAGTGGCGATAAAAATATCAATGGGTATATTGCAGGTTTTTCAAATTATGGAAAGGCGGAAGTTGATGTGTTTGCACCAGGTGTGAAGATTTATTCTACTACACCGGGTGGTAATGAATATGGCAATTCGCAGGGTACCAGTATGGCTTCTCCTGTAGTTGCAGGTATTGCTGCTTTTATTTTATCCTACTACCCCGATTTAAGTGCAGAACAAGTGAAATACGTAATTGAGCAATCAACTTCAAAAGTTACAGAAGATGTATTATTACCCGGAACCATCGATAAAATAAAAATGGAAAACATTTCTAAAACCGGTGGGATTGTGAATGCCTATGAAGCAATAAAACTGGCTTCTACCTTAAAAGCTGAAAGAGGGAAAACACAAATATTAAAAGCATTTTAAAAATCAAACTTTATAAATTATGAATATGCCTGACCTGTCAAGAGTTCCTGAATTCTATCATGGATATATTAATTTGGTTCCTGATGAGGATATTTATAAAGCATTTCAGAATAATTCAATAGAATGTATCCGTTTCTTTGAAAGCATTCCGGCCGAAAAAGTGAATGATAAATATGCCGAAGGTAAATGGACTATCAAAGAAGTGTTGCAGCATATCATTGATGCTGAAAGAATATTTAGTTACAGGGCCTTATGTTTTGCAAGAAAGGAAACCCAATCATTGCCGGGTTTCGATGAAAATGAATATGCCCGCAATGCCAAAACAGAGAATAGAAAATGGGATGAAGTATTGGAAGAATTTAAAATAGTCAGAAAATCGTCTGAAATGTTATTCAATTCCTTTGATGAAACTCAGTTAAATGAATCGGGCATTTCAAATAAACATGCTATTTATGTTTTAGGAATTGGATATATTATTTTAGGCCATGTTTTACATCACATAAAAGTTATTAAGGAAAGATATTTATAAAAAAAGCCGTCTCGTTTAAAACGAGACGGCTTTTAAATTTCCTTTGTATATTTTAAAATGCTTTTTTATTCGCATCTAAAGCCATGTTCTTTTGGTTAATAATATCTTCTGTTACTTTAATTGCCTGATCCAGATAAATATCATTACCTAAATTTTTCAACCATTGGTTAAATCGGGCTTGTTTATCCTTATCAGCACTAAAGCGGTTTTCATCCTGTGGAAGGAATGACATTTTAAGTTCAACCGGTAATTTATTGAGGGTTTCAATTTGCTTATAAGTTGCTCTCAGTTTTTTCTGAATTTCGCGGAATTTATCAACCTGCAGGGAAATTTCTTCATCCGTTTGTTTCGATAACCACTCGGTATTTTCTTTTATCATTCTAAAAGCCAATGTATTTTCTATACGCTGTTTGCTGTTTTGCTGAATTGTATTTAAATCATACCCTGATTTCCAGGTTGTAAATGGCGACTTTTCAATTTCATCCCATGGCAATGCATCCGGGTTATCTTTTTCCCGGAACTTTAAATATTCAAAATTATCCGGTATTACAACATCCGAATAGACACCTTTCAATTGAGTTGATCCACCATTAATTCGGTAGAATTTCTGTAATGTAAGTTTCACCGTTCCAAGCTCCGAATTTGAATTAAATAAGTTGGATTGAGGGTCTAATCCAATATTTCTTTGCACAGTTCCTTTACCGTAAGTAGAGCTGCTTCCAACAATTACCCCTCTTTTATAATCCTGTATTGCAGCTGCAAAGATTTCGGAAGCAGAAGCACTGAATTCGTTAATCATTACAACAAGGGGTCCATCATACAAAATTGACTTATCCCGGTCACGTAAAATAGTTGGCCTTAATTCGTCTCTCGATTTTACCTGTACAATGGGTCCTTCTTCTATAAACAAGCCAGCCATTTGTACCACATCCATTAGGGAACCACCTCCATTATTTCGAAGGTCAATTACCAGTCCGTCAATATTTTCAGCTTTTAATTTGATAATTTCTTTGGCTACATCAACGGCGCATCTTGGTCCTTTTGGATCATCAAAATCGGCATAAAACTCTGGCAGAAATATATAACCAATTTTTGAAGTAGCATTTTTTACAATGGCACTACGAGCATACGTTTCGTCCTGAACAATTTTATCACGTATCAGGGAAACAATTTTTTCTGAACCATCTTGCTTTTTAAATGTCAGTTTTACAACGGTTCCTTTAGCACCCCGTATAAGCTTAACCGCATCTTCAACTAAAAATCCGGTCAATTCCACCGGCTCTTCTTTTCCCTGAGCCACTTTGCTGATAATGTCGCCAACCACCACTTCTCCTGACTTCCAAGCCGGGCTGCCTGCAACCAATGTGTTGATTTTAATATTTCCTTCATCATAAATCAATGAAGCCCCAATACCAAAGAAACTTCCACTTAATTGTTCATCAAAATATCGTTTATCCACCGGCGGAAAGAATGTAGTATGCGGATCCATTGCACTGGTAATAACATTTACAAAAATGTTGAACTTATCATCATCCGAAAACTTAAAACGATACCGTTCAAAAGTTCTCTCCATCATTTTAGAAATTTTCTCTCTTGCTTCTTTTTCTAATTCTTCATCCGATTTAACGATAAAATCTTTTTGACCTTTATTTCTTTCCCTGGCATCCAGTAAGTCTGTATACCGATCTAAAACCAGGTACTTCAATCTTTTTCTCCATGCATCTTTTCTGGCCAATTCATTTTCCGGATAATCTACTTTTTTCTGGTCGTTGATAAAATTTTCATTGATGGAAAAGTTAAATGGGTTTGCCAGAATTTCTGTATAATACTTAGAGGCTTCTTCCATTCGTTGAGTGAAAAGTTTACTTGCTTCGAGAAAAAACTCTACTTTGTCGCCTTTTATTTCATCATCAATCCGCGTTTCATATTTTTTTAAAGTCTTTAAATCTGCGCTTAAAAAAATATTTTTATTTCCATCTAATTCCTCCAAGTATTTTTTAAATATATTTTTTGAAAAAGCATCATTTACATCCTGTGGGCTATAATGACCACCAATCAACAATTCGCCTACATTGTGTAATATTTTGTCATAATTGGAAGGAGGTGTTTTATCAAAATTGCCAAACGATTGAAAGGCAAAAAACACTCCGGCACTCAGCATCAATAGTAATAAGGGTAGTCTTTTCATATTGGTCATATATTTTATAGCTTTAAGCATCATCCAAAATTAACGGAAAAAAGATGTTTTTCTTATTATGAATTGTAATTAACAAAGGTTTATACCGTGATAATACTCATTTCTATACGTAAATTTTAATTTGATAATGATAAAATTCAATGAGCGTTTATCTTTTTTAAAATTTAGATGGAATATTTTTTTTCTGTGTACTAGTTTTCACTATTTTTGCAACCCTTAAATGGTGGTTGTAGCTCAGTAGGTTAGAGCATCAGTTTGTGGTACTGAGGGTCGTGGGTTCGAAACCCATCAGCCACCCGTTTTTAAACCCCGAAAATTTCGGGGTTTATTTTTTAATATATTACAACATGATTTGGCACTGGTCCTATCTTATAATTCCTTTTTTTTCAGCCTTTATAGGATGGATAACTAATCTTATTGCAATAAAAATGTTGTTTCATCCAAAGGAACCAAAAATCATATTGGGTATAACAATTCAGGGAATTTTTCCGAAAAGACAAAAGCAATTTGCAGAAAAACTGGGAAAACTGGTTAGTGAGGAACTTTTGTCATTTAAGGATATTGAGAGCCGTATCATTAAACCGGAAAACCTGAAAAAGATATTACCAATGGTAGAAAATCATATAAATGATTTCCTAAAAGTCAGGTTGAGCCAGGAAATGCCCTTTATCAGTATGTTTATCGGGGATAAAACCATCGATTCGTTAAAAGGTATTTTTATGCAGGAATTGGAAATACTTTTCCCTCAGTTGATGGAATCTTATATGAAGAATTTAAAAGAAGAATTGGATCTGGAAAAAATAGTTGTTGAACGGGTTTCTGCATTTTCATCCGATAAATTAGAACAAATTTTAAATCAAATTATGTCGAAAGAATTTCAGTTTGTTGAAATTATAGGGGCCGTACTCGGATTTTTAATAGGTCTATTTCAGGTTTTATTTACGGTTCTACTAAGTTCTTAATGTTAATTAAAGTTAACATCAGCAACTATACCCTCTTATAACTTTCATTATACCACTTATCAACTTTGAATATTCACTGTGACCGAATATTCGGAATTTTGCAAAACACATTAAATCAAGTATATGAAGAGTTTATTTAGCATCATTAGTTTTTTCCTAATAGCGATGCATCTTCCAGCACAAAATCCAATGCAAATGGGCGGAAACAGTGCGGCTTCTCAAACTGGCCGTTTTTATGGTAAAATTCAGGATTCAATTACCGGGAAGTCTATTGATGCAGCTTCTGTACAATTATTTCAGAACAAATTTGATTCGGCTAGTAAAAAAAGAAAAGATGTATCTATTAACGGTATGTTGACTTCCAGCAATGGTGATTTTTCGTTACTTAACGTTCCTATTATGGGTCAGTACAAGTTGAAAGTTTCTGCTATAGGTTTCAAACCATTTGAAATGCCGGTTTCGTTTATCAACATGGCTGCATTAAGTGGAGGTCGTCCGAGTGGTGATTTGAGTAGCATGCTGAATTTAATTGATAAAGATCTGGGAAACATAAAACTTCAGATGGATGAAAAAGTGCTGGAAAATGTAACCGTTAGTTCATCTAAACCTCTTTTTCAATTAGATATTGATCGTAAGATTTTTAATGTAGATAAAAATATTGTTTCGGCCGGTGGTACCGGTGTAGATGTAATGAGAAATATTCCATCATTAAATGTGGATATTGATGGTAACGTTACATTAAGAAATAATGCCCCCCAGATTTTTGTGGATGGAAGACCAACTACTTTGACGATCGATCAGTTACCTGCAGACGCTATTGAAAGTGTGGAAATAATTACCAATCCTTCTGCAAAATTTGATGCGTCGGGTGGAACTTCAGGTATCTTAAACATTGTATTGAAGAAAAACAAGAAAGTGGGTTACAATGGTAGTATTAGAACTAATATTGATTCACGTGGAAGAGTTGGATTTGGTGGCGATATTAATATCAGACAGAATAAAGTAAATGTATTTGCCAATGCAATGTTGAATCAGCGCAAATCGATAAGTACCGGATCAACTGAACGATTAACGCTTATAGGAACACCCAATACTTTTATGAATCAATATGATAAAAATATTTCGGAGGGTACAATGGGTTATCTGCGTGGAGGTTTGGATTATTTTATTGATAACCGCAATACGATTACTATAAACGGGTCGTTTTTTAAAGGAGAATTTTCGCCTACAACAAACAGTGACATTTCAATTGATTCACTTTTTAGTATTAAAAGATCATCATCCAGTAAACGGTTGGCTGAAACAAATATGGAATTCAAAAATATTGGTACCCAAATGAGTTTCAAACATAATTTCCCGAAAGCCGGGAGAGAAATAACTGCAGACCTTACATACAATGAGCGGAAAAATGAGAATACGAATACGGTCAAAACTGATTATTTTAATACAGTTAACGTAAAAACAAACAATTATAATCAACAGCAAATTGGGAATGGATCTTCTAAAAACCTCGTTATTCAAACAGATTTTGTAAACCCAATCAATGAAAAAACTAAGTTGGAGATGGGGTTAAGAGCAGCTATATCCAATTCAGATAATTTGAATGATCTTTTTGTTATCCAATCCAATGGTCAATTGATTTATATACCTGCATTATCATTGAATTTTAATAGCACGGACAATATATTTGCGGCTTATACTTCCTATTCTAAAAAAATAAAGAATTTTGGTTACCAGTTGGGTTTACGTGCGGAGAGTTCGGAATACAAAGGTAACCTGCCGGATAAAAATGAATCCTTTACAATCAGCTATCCAATCAGTTTATTTCCAAGTTTGTTCCTGAGTCAGAAATTGAAAAAAGACCAGGACTTGCAGTTAAATTATTCAAGAAGAATTAATCGTCCGAATTTCTGGCAATTGATTCCGTTTACTGATTTTTCAGATTCGCTTAACCTGAGCCGTGGAAACCCAAATCTGGTTCCGGAGTTTACCAATTCATTGGAAATGTCCTATTCAAAAGTTTTTAAGAATAAAGACAATTTACTGGCTTCTATATATTTCAAACACACAGATAATATGATTACCCGGTTTCAGTTCAGCGAAACACATCCAACAAACAATAAGCCTGTTTTAATCAATGGATACGTTAATGCAAACGCAAGTTATGTGGGTGGTATCGAGTTGATTTCAAAAAATAAGATTACCAAGTGGTGGGACCTGACATCTAACTTCAATTTATTTACCTCTAAAATTGATATTACAGATCCTAACCAGGCACAACTCGATCAGTTTGTAAGTTGGTTTACCAAAATTAATAACAACTTTAAATTGCCCCAAAATATAACTATCCAGCTTTCCGGTGAATACCAAAGTAAAACTGTTTTACCTCCCGGCGGGAGTGGAAGCGGCGGTGGTGGTGGTGGTGGACGTGGCTGGGGTGGCGGTGGTGGTGCTACTACTGCACAAGGTTTTATACGTCCAAATTATGGGCTAGATTTAGCCGTGCGTTATGAGTTTATGAAAGAAAAAAGAGCTTCCATATCCATCAACATGAATGACATATTAAGAACAAAAATTTCCGGTGTACATTCTTCCTCTCCCTTTTTTGTTCAGGATGTTGAAAGAAGAAGAGACCCACAAGTGTTACGTGTAAATTTCAATTACCGTTTTGGAAAGTTTGATGCAAACTTATTCAAGCGTAAGAATGTAAAAGGAGAAAGAGAAAATATGAATTCCCTACAGGATGGACAGAACTTTTAATAAATAATAGTATCTTTTAAAACCCCCGCCTTTCGGGGGTTTTTTATTTTCTTCTCTTTTTGTTATCAGAAAACTGTATTGTATTATGAATGTATATTTGAAACAAGTCTGAAATAAGAACCATTTGAAACATTTATTATTTACGGTAAGCAACGACCTTAATTATGACCAGCGAATGAAACGTATTTGTACCAGTCTTTCAGAGAATGGGTTTTCCGTTACATTGATTGGCCGCAAACTTCCCCATTCGTTACCTTTGACTAAAGAAGTTTATGAGCAGCGAAGGTTAAACTGTTATTTCACAAAAGGGAAACTGTTTTATGCTGAATATAATATCCGGCTATTTTTCTTTTTACTCTTTAAAAAACCCGATGCTATTTGTGCAATAGACTTGGATACGATTCTTCCCTGTTATTTTATTTCTGAACTGAAAAATATTCCACGAATTTATGATGCACACGAGTTATTTACTGAATTGAAAGAAGTAGTAACCAGGCCCGTTATTAAGCGAATTTGGATGGGAATTGAGAAGTTTTCAGTTCCCAGGTTCAGTTTGGGATATACTGTTTGTGAAAGTATTGCTGAAGAGTTTCATCAACGATATGCAGTCAAATTTAAAACTATCAGAAATTTGCCGGTCAAATATTCAGCAATTGAAATACCGGTCAGAGAAGATTACATTTTATACCAGGGTGCTGTTAATGAATCACGTGGCTTGGAGTTCCTGGTACCAGCTATGAAAAAGATTAACCGCAAATTAGTCATTTGTGGAGATGGAAATTTTATGAATCAATTAAAATTATTGATTCATAAAAATGAATTGGCAGAAAAAATTATGCTGAAAGGCATGTTGAAACCAACAGAACTTAAGGACTATACAAACAAAGCTTTCATCGGAATATCCATTTTAGAAAATACAGGATTGAATCAATACCTGAGTTTGCAAAATAAATTTTTCGATTATATCAATGCCGGCTTACCACAAGTATCGATGAATTTTCCTGAATACCGGAAAATAAATGATCAATATGAAGTGGCTGTTTTAATTGATGATCTTGCTCCGGAAAAAATTGCTGAAGCAATTAATAATTTGATAGAAAACAAATTGAAATACGAACAGCTTAAAAAGAACTGTATGCTGGCACGTGAGGAACTGAATTGGGAAATGGAAGAAAAAAAATTAATTGCATTTTATAAAAATATTTTTCAAAATAAGTGAATCAACATCTTCATATCGTTTGTTTGGACAATCCCTATCCACCTGATTATGGTGGAGCCATTGACATGTTTTATAAAATAAAAGCATTAGCTGCATTACAAATAAAGATTCATCTTCATTATTTTAAATACAATCAACGAACGGAAATAGGAATCTTAAAAGAAATTTGTGAAACCGTTCATGTTTATGAACGGAACACCGGATGGAAAGGATTGACTTTAAGACAACCATATATTGTTTCATCCCGTATCAATAAGCAATTGATAGAAAACCTGAATAAAGATAATTTTCCTATTATTTTAGAAGGTTTGCATTGCAGTGGATTAATTCACTTTGTGAATAAGGAAAAAAGAAAAATAATAGTTCGTGTTCACAATAATGAAGAAAGCTATTATACTAATCTATACAAAACAGAAAGGAACATTTTTAAAAAAATGTATTTTGCATTTGAAAAATATCAGTTAAAAAAATATCAGCTAAAACTTCCTGTAGGGGTTATATACGCCTGTATTTCTGAAAAGGAAACAAACTATTTTAAATCGGTATTGAACCTTACAGAAAGTTTTCATCTTCCGGTTTTTGTAGCTTGGCATAAAGTAAACTGCCAAGAAGGTCTGGGGGAATATTGTTTATATCACGGTAACCTGGCAGTACCAGAAAATGAAATGGCCACCATGTATTTAATAAATATATTTTCTCAATTAAGTACGCCATTCATTATTGCAGGCAATGATCCGTCTGAAAATATTCAACAACTGCAGAAAAACTATGGCCACATAAAATTGGTTAAAAATCCTACTTTAACTGAATTAGAAGTATTAATAAAAAATGCTCAAATTAATATACTTCCTTCCTTTACAGAAACTGGGATAAAATTAAAATTATTGCATGCCTTATTCGAAGGAAGACATTGTATTGTAAATGAGAAGATGATTTCTGGAACTGCTCTTTCTGAGATTTGTACAATAGTTTATGATGAATCAGAAATGATTGAAGTCATCCATAAATTATTCGGCAAAGAATTAACTGTAGAAGAAATTGAAACAAGAAAATACGTTCTTAAACAGCATTACGACAATACACTAAATGTTGAAAAAATTATACCTCACTTATCAAATTAATATCAGAAACTTTACCTCTTTCCGTTTTTACCATTCGTGCCGGGAATTTATGAATAACCATATAATCATGTGTAGCCATAACAATTGTTGCGCCGTAATCTCTGCAAATATGAAACAGTAATTGCATGATTTCGTCTGAAGTTTCCGGATCCAGGTTTCCGGTTGGCTCATCTGCCAAAATTAATTTTGGTGAATTTAATAAGGCTCTTGCAATATCAACTCTTTGCTGCTCGCCACCACTCAATTCAAAGGGCATTTTGAATCCTTTGGATTTTAACCCAACTTTATCCAATACATCCTGTATTTTTTCTGTTATCAGTTTTTCGTCTTTCCAACCAATTGCTTTTAAAACAAATTTTAAATTATCATTTACATTCCGGTCGGTCAGTAATTGAAAGTCCTGAAATACCACACCCAGGTTTCTGCGTAGAAATGGAACTTCTTTCCATGTTAGTTCTCTTAGATTATAATCTACAACAGTAGCCTCTCCTTCTGTTAAAGTCAATTCGCCATATAAAGTTTTTAATAAACTGGATTTACCTGTACCGGTTTTACCAACCAGATAAACAAATTCTCCTTTATTAACGGTCAGGTTTACGTCTTCCAGTATAAGGCTATCTCCCTGGTATATGTTGGCATTTTTTATTTCGATGATTGCTTCTGACATGCTTAAAATTGGTTTGTTGCAAAATAAAGGAAACTCAGGAGATAATTTTTAAAAATCATTGATCAAGAAACCTTTTAACAATATTAATAAATAAAAATATTATCCCTTAATGATAGATGAGTTCCTTGGTTCCGATCTTAATGACTAATTCTTTTTTCTCTGTTTCTTCTACCCTTCCAATGATCTGTGCATTTACTCCATAGCTAATTGCAATACTGATTAATTTTTCAGCATCCGTTTCGTTAGTGTAAATCTCCAACCTTGTCCCCATATTAAAAACTTCGTACATTTCTTTATCTGCCGCATTACTTTCTTTCTGAATGATCTGAAAAATTACCGGAGGCTCAAACAAATTGTCTTTAATAATACGAACGTTTTCAGGAACATATTTTAAGCATTTCGTCTGTCCTCCACCGCTACAATGAATCAATCCATATATCGCATCAAAATGTTTCTTCAAAATTTCTTTCATCACTGGTGCAAATGTTCTTGTAGGGCTGAGTAATAATTTACCCATTGTTATTTTTTCATTATTCACATCTATTTCATCGGTCAGGAGATAGGAACCGATGTACACAACATCATTGCTTAATGCTGGATCAAAAGATTCGGTAAAACGGCTTGCATAGCTTTTGTTTAATACATCATGACGGGCACTGGTTAACCCATTGCTGGCAAGTCCGCTATTATATTCTTTTTCATAATTGGCTTTGCCAAAACCAGCCAATCCGACAATTACATTACCCGCTTTTATTTTTTCATTGGTAATCAATTTATTTTTTGGCCATCGTGAAATCATGGTACCGTTTACCGCAATAGTTCTAACCACATCACCCACATCGGCCGTTTCACCACCCATGAAATCAATATTTACCCCAAATGTTTTCATCGAATCAAAAAAATGCTGACTGCCATTTATTATAGCAGACAATACTTCTCCGGGAATCAATTTTTTATTTCGATCAATTGTAGACGAAAATAAAAGCCGGTCATGTATTCCAACACAAAGCATATCATCCAGGTTCATCACAATGGCATCCTGAGCTATTCCTTCCCAAACGCTTATATCACCTGTTTCTTTCCAGTAGAGATATGCCAATATGCTTTTTGTGCCGGCACCGTCAGCATGCATTACATTCACCCAGTCATCCTCATTGCACAAAAAATCTTTATACACTTTACAGAATGATTTGGGAAAAAGACCCTGATCGAGATGTTTAGTAGCTGCATGAACTTCCTCTTTCTGTGCGGAAACACCCCTTTTTTCGTATAAGCTATTACTTTCCATTATGTGGCAAAGCTAAATGTTCGAAATTCATTCAACAATTTTCAATTAACCATTATTTTTGCGATACTTTATGCAGGTACATTTTAATATAGATCAATTACCCCGTTTTAAAAAGGCAGTAATCACCATTGGTACATTTGATGGAGTACATCAGGGCCATCGTCAGATTATTCAGCATCTGAAAGAGGAGGCTGAAAAAATTGGCGGAGAGTCCGTAATCATCACTTTTCATCCACATCCAAGAAAAGTGGTGAGTTCAGCAATTCTTGGTATCCGTTTGATTAATTCTTTGAGAGAGAAAATTGAGCTACTAACTAAAGAAGGAATCGATCATTTGGTTGTTGTTCCATTCACCGATGGTTTTGCAAATCAAACTGCCGAAGAGTATATTCAACATTTCCTGGTTGATAAATTTCATCCACACACCATTATTATCGGTTACGATCATCACTTTGGAAGGGATCGTACAGGAAATTATTTATTGCTGGAAGCAAAGGCACCCGAATACGGATTTACATTAAAAGAAATTCCTGAACATATTTTAAACGACGTTGCTATCAGTTCAACAAAAATACGGGAAGCTATTTTACATTCTCAAATTGAAGTGGCTAATAGTTTATTGGGCTATGATTTCTTTTTTGAAGGAGAAGTAATTCATGGTAATAAATTGGGAAGAAAACTTGGTTATCCTACGGCAAATTTGAAAATACAGGATGAAGAGAAACTGATTCCTGGTGATGGTATTTATGCAGTTTATTGTCAACTGCAGGATGAAGATTTTAAGCGGAAAGGCATGATGAGCATTGGTTTCAGGCCAACCGTAGATGGCAAGAAACGTGTTGCCGAAGTATATATTATGGACTTCAATAAAATGATTTACGATCAGACCTTAAAAGTTTTTGTAAAAAATTATTTGAGACCCGAAATAAAATTTGATAACCTCGAAGACTTAATAAAACAAATTGACCAGGATAAAGTAGATAGTCTGAAAATACTATAAATACAACTACTGGTTTAGAATTAGTAAAGGTTGGCAACCCTTAAATTTGATACCGCCTCAGGCCATCATTTTTACAACTAATTCTTTCAGTAAGGATGCGGCTTCAATACCTGTACTGTTTATGCCAATACTTTTTAAATTATACTGGTGAAGAAGCAGTAATACATTTTCTATATTTGAATAAGAATATATTCTGGCTGTCAGCAATAATTCTTTTGTCTGAAATTCTTTAATATTTAAAGCCGCCGCAACCGATTTTTCATCCTTTGATTGCAAACCATGAACCATAAATACTTTACTGAAGAATGAGTAAAAGGTTGGTAACATCAATTGTAATGGTGCTGCTTTAGGATTTGCTTCAAAATAACTGATGATGCGTATTGCTTTGGCCATATCTTTCTTTGCCAGAGCAGATTGCAATTCAAATACGTTGAACTCTTTGCTAACACCGATATATTTCTCTACATCATCATCCGAGATATTTTTTCTTTCGCCCAGGTTGATGGAAAGTTTTTCGATTTCATTATTAATTCTACTGAGATCATTACCAATATGATCTACAATTAAGGAAAGTGCTTTTTGAGAGATAGTCAACCCTTTTGTTTGAACCAATTGCTGGGTCCAATCTGCGATCTGATTTTCGTAAAGCTTTTTAGTTGTTATTAAAACCCCTTTATCCTTTACCAGCTTTGCAAACTTGGTACGTCCATCCAGTTTTTTATCTTTATAAGAGACAACAAAAATGGTTGACTTAAGTGGGTTTTCGAAATAAGTCTCCAATTTTTCAATATCCCTCATTTGCTGAGCTTCTTTTAAAAGTACAACTTGTCTTTCTGCAAACATCGGGTATCGCCTGCATGCATTGACCACATCAACCCATGCAGCATCTTTTCCATAAAAAATACTCAAATTAAATTCTGCTTCATTCGTATTTAAAATCTGATTTTCAGCATACTGCACAACTTTATCAATAAAAAAATCTTCATCTCCTTCCAACCAGTAAATGGGTTGAAATTGTTTTTTATTCCAGTCTGCAATTATTTTTTCTATTGCCATAGTTTGCTAAGATAAAGATCAAATTCAGTCAAAAAAATGAAATTAATTCAATACTAGTAAGAAAAATATTGTTTTTGGCATGATTATAGAGTATTATGCATCGAAATCAAAATGATTTATCAACTTTATCAAGTTATACATATTGATTTTCAATACATCTTAATTCTAAATCTAAATTACAAAAATGAGCACATCGAATTTACCATCTGCGTCTCCTTATAATCAACCTAAGGATAATGATAACAAAAAGAACCTGTTTATTGGTATATTAGCTATTGCATTGCTTGGAACATGGGCATATTTATTGTACAGCAACAATAAAGCCGAAGGCGAATTAAAGCAAACGCAGTTGCAAGGAGTTACATTTATGTCACAGCGAGATTCAGTTCAGGTTCTGTATAGCAGTACACTGGATAGATTGGACTCGATAACCAGCAACAATAATGAAATACAAGGTCAGCTGGTTGAAAGAAACAGTGAGATTTCCAAAATAAGAACGGAGATCAGAACAATCTTAAATAAGAAGAATGCCTCTGATGCTGAATTGACTAAAGCTCGTCAGTTAATTGCTTCTTTAAATGACAAATTAAATGGATTAGAAAACGAAGTTGCCCGTTTATCGGGTGAAAACATGGAGTTAACAGATGCAAATAAAAAATTATCGACCGAAAAACAGGGACTTGAAGAAAACCTGCAGGCTACAACAGTTGTTAAACAAAATCTGGAAAAAACAGTTGATGTTGCTTCAACTTTCACTGCTTCAAATATACAGATAACACCTTTTAATGAAAGAAAAAGTGGAAAGGAAAAGGAAACTGCAACTGCAAAAAGGGTTGATAAATTAGTGGTAACATTTGATATTCAAAACAGAATCTCCAATTCTGGTCCGGCAGATTTATACATTATGGTTACTTCGCCAGATGGAAAAATAATAGTTGATCAAACTTTAGGTTCTGGCACTTTAAACACCCGGGAAGATGGTTCAAAAGAGTTTACCTCTAAACTTGCAATTCAATATGAACAAGGTACTAAAAAACAAGTTGAACTACCTTTACGTTTTGCAGAATTTAAAACGGGGGATTACAAAATAGAAGTTTATCACAATGGATTTAAAATTGGATCTGCTGTAAAAACCTTGAAAAAAGCTGGTTTATTCGGTTAAAAAATAAATTAATATCCTAAAATAAAACTGCCGTCTCATATTGAATGAGGCGGTTTTTTTGTGCGTGGTTAAAACTTGTTTATATTGGCTGTTTTCAATATTTTGATGATTCTAATGCTAGGTTTTAAAGGGTAATTTCCAAATTGTCACCGGTTGGTGGGACAGCAACCGAGGCGGTAAGGCATGGGCGGTATCCTCACCACTCACAAACAGAATGGTTATGCGACAATTTGGAATGCCCCCGTTTTAAGAAGCCTGTTTACACAAAATATTTAATTTATCATAACTAGAGATTTACGACAAAAAAATGGCCCCCAAATCTGGAGACCATTCATTCTTTTAATTTCAATAACTATTAAAATACATTGAAACCATAACTTACATAGTACATACCTCCGATAGAAGGGTTACCAAATGCAGATCTGAAATATTTATTAGTGATATTAGAACCACCCACTTTGATCATATTTTTAGAATTAGGTAAACGATAGCTAAACATTAAATCCAATGTTTCGTAAGCAGGAATCTGTCCACCACCAAATGTAGCCTGGTAGTAGAAAGAACTTTGTTTGCGGAACATTAAATTAAATCCGAATCCTTTGCAAACATTAGCATTACTAATCCCAAAGTTTATGCGATGCTTTGGAGTATTGAAGAATGATTCAAAATCGGCCGGAACACTTTTTAAAGTATCGGTAGCATAACTTGCTTTTACTACATAACCTTTGTAAACATTGTAATCAATACCGATACCAAAACCTTCAGCTTGTGGATTTCCTGGTACATTGATTACGGTAGAATATACCTGGCGGGTAGAACCGGATAATAATGCTCCAAGATTTGAAGGACCCGAAAGTGGTCTAGACTGAATAAAGTTTCTGGTTCCGATAAAGTTTGAATAAGTAGACTGGTACCAATAAGCATCAATCATTAATTTTTTAGCAATAATACCACGATAACCAATTTCAGTTGATTTTACACTTTCCGGTTTGAAATCTTCGAATACACCTTTTTCTAATAAACTGGCCGCTTGCCCAATTGCTGCAGCAACGCCAATTGATGGAGCTAATGTCTGAACCCTGGCACCAAATGCCAATACACTATTTAAAGTATAAACGGGATTTCCTGCAAAATTGTACGTGTTTCTAAATTCTGGTAAACCACCAATCAAACGTGCACTTGGAACCAACAAATCGATGTATTGGTTTTGTGTAGAAGGAAAACGATAACCGGTTTGATAAGAAACCCGCAGGTTATTGTCTTTTACAAAAGTGTACATAGCAGATACTCTTGGCGTGAACTTGCCTTCAAAATTTGAGTTCTTATCATATCTGCCCGAAGCTGTTAATTTCAATTTGTCCTTCAGGAATTTTTTCTGCAATTGCATATAACCACCAGTCTCGTTGATTTTAATACGACCAGCTTTGTCGGCAAATAAAGTTCCTTCAGAGTTTAAGTCATATTGACGAACATTAACACCGACTAAAACATCAACAACCTTTACCAAGCTTGTTAAATTATATTGCCCTTCGGCAGCATATAAATCCGATTTATCCAGAAATCTTGCACCCTGTGGAATTGGCAAACCTGAAATCCTGTTAAAAGCAGTTTTGAATGCATCAGTTCCAGGAATTAATCTACCAACATCAGCAGCATTTCTTGCTGCTACGTGAGCAGCTGCATCAGGTAATCCAGCACTTCTAGCTCCAACATAATTTCCAACATAAGTAGGAAACCATCTGGCAGCACTTCCAGACCATGATTCATTAATTAAAGAAGCCATTATATTCACAGCAAACGCATCTCCTGCATTTTCCTGTGTAGTATAAGCACGTACAAACCAATTTGTTGACTTCAATTCAGCTTTGTATTGACCCATTTTTACACCACGTAAAGAATAACGGTCAGCACCTGTATAAACTGTATTTCCAGTTCCCCAATAACCAATTAATGAGGCTTCTAAATTTGGTTTGATCTTATAAAATAAACCACCATTTACTTTAAAGGTATTGGCATCATAGTTAGCTAAATCTCTTTCGCTATAACCGGTTCTGCTTACTTCTTGTCCAGGGTTAGCTAATAATGGTCTTGCAGCAGGATTCATTACACCGGCAGCTACCATGGCATTAAAAACAGTTCCCATGGATGCCTTAATATCGTCTCCATATACATTCACACCATCATAATCTGTTGTTGAACGGTTACCTGGAATTGACTTGAATAAACTTCTGTTATAGTTCGACTCATCATTTGCTTGCCAATCCTGAGCAGAACTAAATTGAGCAGAAATTTTAAAAGCTAACTTTTCATTTATTACTTTAGCCCAACGAGCGGACCAATCATAATAAGGAGCCGTAGATCTTTGTTTCTTGTCGGTATGGTTTACACCCTGTTTTACAACATAACTGAATCCCTGGTATTTGAAAGGATCCTTGCTGGTCATAAGCATGGTACCATTCATTCCACCAGGCCCGTATAATGCGGATGAAGCACCGGGTAATAATTCTACGTTATCCACATCCAGTTCGTTTATTCCTAAAAAGTTACCAACGGCAAAATTTAAGCCGGGAGCCTGGTTATCCATTCCATCAACCAACTGGTTGAAACGAAGGTTACCACTTCCGTTAAAACCTCTTGTACCTACTGTTCTGAAAGTGATAGATGAGGTAATCATATCTACCCCTCTTAAGTTGGCAAGAGCCTCATAAAAGTTAGGAGCTGCACTCATACGAATTGTAGCAGCACTCATTCTTTCGATAGTTACCGGCGACTCGATAATACGCTCTGGTAATCTTGAAGCTGATACAACAATCTCCTGACCTAAAATTGAAACAGAGGTAAGAGCAATATTTAGCTCATCAGAAGCACTATTGACTTTTACTTCTTTTGTTTCAAATCCAACGGAAGAAACAACCAATGTTAAAGGAAACTTACCAACATGGCTAAGTTTAAAATCTCCTTTATCGTTAGTGAAACTACCCGAAGTAGCACCTTTTACAGTTACAGATACCGCAGATAAAGTTTCGGAATTTTCCTGGTTCTTTACTTTACCGGTAATAGTAACATTTTGCGCATTAACCGCAATTGAAAAGATGCTGGCAATTAGCATGGAGGCTAAATAGCTGAAGCTTTTTCTCATAAACATTTGTTTTAGTTTGTAATTTAATCAGCAAAATAATAATAGAAATCAACCCACAAAAATTTAATTTTCATTCTTTAATCAATTTTTAAACTTTTGGTATAAAATATTAATAAAAATAATGTCAAAAAACCTGCTTTTGCAACTTAAATTTGACCCATGAAAAAGTTCATATTTCCAAATCAAACGGCTTTTTATAGTGGCAAAGTAAGAGATGTTTATACTTTTCATGATCGCTACCTAGCTATGATAGCTTCTGACCGAATTTCTGCATTTGATGTTATCCTTCCCCGTACAATTCCTTATAAAGGACAAGTTTTGAACCAGATAGCTGCATTTATGCTTAAAGCTTGCAATGATATATGTCCAAACTGGCTTTTAAGTGTTCCT
>JAYWCV010000082.1:0-8338 GCA_043780275.1 Chitinophagaceae bacterium | reverse complement strand
CTGAAAATGACAAAATCTACGTCGACAAGGTGTTTGCTTTTTATCGGGGATAAATGATGCAATGATTTAAAAGGCGATATCGGACGGATGTTCGCATACAATTGCAATGCTTTCCGTAAGCCTAAAATACCTTGTTCGGGCCGCACTTTTGCAGAAGGGTCATTATCATATTTAGGATGACCAACGGCACCAAAAAGAACTGCATCGCTACCCAGGCAGATATCAATAGTTTCTACAGGTAATGCAGATCCGGTTTTATCAATGGCATCGGCACCAATCAAAGCTTCTTTATAAACAAAAGAATGACCGAATATTTCGGCAATAACATTCAATACGTTGATGGATTGCCGGGTAACCTCAGGCCCGATTCCATCTCCGTTTAATATGGCAATTTTCAGCCCCCCCATCCGCCCCAGGCGGGGGGATTTTGGAACAGAACTATTTATATCATTTGTGTTTGTCATAATTTTTTCAATTATAATAATTTGTATAAAGGGCTCTCCAAAAGTCCTCTTCTATTCGTCGGAGACCTGCCTACCGGGCAAGCAGGTTTAGGAGGTCTCATATTTTTTAATTTCTTCTAAATTATTTAATAAATAATCAATGTCATCATAGCCATTCAGCAGACAGGTTTTTTTGTAACTGTTTATTTCAAAGGCCTCGGCCTCCCCTAAATCCCCTCCAATGGAGGGAACTATCGAAGAGTCTGCTATTTTGATAGTTTGCTTTTCCAGATCCACTTCTATTTTAGTTGAAGGATTATTTTCAACTGCAGTAAAAAGTTTTTCCAGAAAAGCCTCACTTACGGTAACCGGTAGTAAAAAATTATTCAGCGAATTGTTCTTAAAAATGTCGGCAAAAAAGCTGCTGACCACCACATCAAATCCATAATCCTTTATGGCCCATGCAGCATGTTCCCTGGATGATCCGCAACCAAAATTTTTCCCCGCCAGTAAAATTTTGCCGCTGAATTTAGTATTGTTTAAAATAAAATCTTTCTTGGGTTGGCTTTTATCATCATTCAAAAAACGCCAGTCGCGGAAAAGATTTTCTCCAAATCCATCCCGGCTTGTTGCTTTTAAAAACCGGGCAGGAATAATCTGGTCTGTATCCACGTTTTCAATTTTCAATGGAACAGCCGTTGACATTAAACACCCTGTCACCCTGAAAGGGGAAATTAGATTTGAACCTGTTTTATTATTTGTTTTTTGTGACATATTTTTTTTAAATTCTATTCCACTTAATTTTTCGCACCAATTTCTATACGAGAGTTTATAAACTCTTCACCTATTGACGGAGTTGGAGATATCATCTCCCTAACATCACAAATTCGACCGGTGATGGCCGCAGCTGCTGCTGTTAAAGGACTTGCCAGCAAGGTTCTTGCTCCTTGTCCCTGCCTTCCTTCAAAATTTCTGTTGCTGGTACTTACACAATATTTACCTGCCGGAATTTTATCTTCATTCATTCCCAAACAGGCACTACAACCGGGCTGACGCAACAAGAATCCTGCTGCTGAAAATATTTTATCTATCCCTTCTTCGATGGCTTGTTTTTCTACCTGCTTGCTTCCCGGTACTATCCATACCTCCACATCATCCGCCTTCTTTTTTCCTTTTACAAAATCCGCAACAATGCGCAGGTCTTCAATCCGGGAATTGGTACAGGACCCAATAAATACATAATCTATTTTCTGACCTTTGATAAATGCATTGGCATGCAGTCCCATATACGCCAATGATTTGTTTAAACCACTACGGTCATTTTCATTTACTGATTCAGTAGTAGGAATTTTTTTATTCACACTGATACCCATACCCGGATTTGTACCATAGGTGATCATGGGTTCAATATCAGCTGCATCAAATTGAAATTCTTTATCAAAAACAGCATCTGCATCACTGAATAAATTTTTCCAATCATTCAAATCCTGTTCCCACTCATGAGATTTTGGAGCATATTGTCTTCCTTTAATATAATTGAAAGTTGTTTCATCCGGTGCAATCAAACCACATCTTGCTCCCATTTCAATACTCATATTGCAAACGGTCATCCTTGCTTCCATCGACAGGCTACTGATTGCAGATCCTGCAAACTCAACTGCATAACCGGTAGCACCACTCGAAGAAATTTTGGATAGTATATAAAGAACCAAATCCTTACTTAAAACGCCTTTGTTCAAAGTTCCATCTATATTAATCCGCATCATTTGCGGTTTGGTTTGCAACACACACTGAGTAGCCAAAACCATTTCCACTTCACTGGTACCAATACCAAATGCAATGCAACCAAATGCACCATGTGTTGATGTATGACTATCCCCACATACAATGGTCATGCCGGGCCGGGTTATTCCCAACTCAGGTCCTATCACATGCACAATACCCTGCGAAGGATGACCCAGACCAAATAATTCGACTCCATGTTCTGCACAATTATTAATCAACGCATCCACTTGCTTACGACTAAGCTCTTCCTTGATAGGCAAATGCTGATTCAGTGTTGGCACATTGTGATCCGCTGTAGCTATTGTTTGCAGAGGACGAAAAACCTTGATTCCTCTTTTATCTAATCCGTTAAAAGCTTGAGGGCTGGTTACTTCATGTATAAAATGCCGGTCGATATATAATACGGATGGTCCATCATCAATTTTTTTGACGACATGTTTTTTCCAGATTTTTTCAAATAATGTTTTCCCCATTTTCTTTCTTTAAGGTGCCCAAACTAAAATTCATTCACTTAAACTGATGTATATTCCTTTTGATATTGAAAAGCCATTTTTTGTAAATCTTCATTCACGACTTCTTTTTTTGAGTCAGCACATTTCACAAATTGCTCATACAATACATCTATATCATTTCTGCTGTATTCATAACCCAGCATCCTATACCGGTGTGCCAATGCACTTCTTCCGCTTCTTGCTGTCAGTACAATTTTTGAACCTTCTGCACCAACATCTTCCGGATTTATTATTTCATAACACAACGAATCTTTTAAAAATCCATCCTGATGTATGCCGGAGGAATGTGAAAAAGCATTGCTGCCAACAATGGCTTTATTGGGTTGAACCGGCATACGCATGGTATCCGCAACCAACCGGCTCATCGGATTCAGTTTTTTAGTTTTGACATTTGTATAATATCCCAGGGATTGATGTTGCTTCAAAATCATAACCACTTCTTCCAATGAAGTATTCCCTGCTCTTTCACCTAATCCATTGATGGTACATTCAATCTGACGGGCTCCGTTCAATACTCCAGAGATAGAATTTGCAGTAGCCAAACCCAGATCATTATGGCAATGACAGGATATAATGGCTTTGTCAATATTAGGAACATGATTTACCAGGTAAGCAATTTTTTCGCCGTATTGATGTGGCAAACAATAACCGGTGGTATCCGGAATATTGACAGTAGATGCTCCGGCTTTAATCACCGCTTCAATAACCCTAGCCAGGTATTCATTTTCTGTACGTCCCGCATCTTCTGCATAAAACTCCACATTGTCGGTAAAATTTCTTGCCCATTTTACACATTGAACGGCTCTGTCCAATATCTCTTCCTGTGTTGAATTGAATTTTGCTTTTATATGCAGATCGGATGTTCCGATACCCGTATGAATACGTGGTTGCCTGGCATACTTCAAAGCCTGAGCAGCTGTTTCAATATCTTTCAGAACTGCACGGCTTAATCCGCAAACCACGGCATCTTTAATGACCGCAGAAATTTTTTGTACACTTTCAAAATCACCGGGACTGGATACCGGAAAACCTGCTTCAATAATATCAACACCCAGATCTTCGAGTTGAAGAGCCAGTTCCACTTTTTCATTTGCATTGAGTTTACAACCCGGCACCTGTTCACCATCCCGTAATGTGGTATCAAAAATAAAAACCTGATTTTCTGCCATGCTAAAAATTCTATGTGAAAAAACAGGTTTATTCATTTTTGAAATACTGTTTTTCCGCAGTTCAATCAAACCTGTCCTTCGAAAATATTTTTATTTAACTTTATAATATAGTCGAATTTGCCTTTATATTACGGCTTGTAGCAAGGGCTTATTCCGCTACAACCCCAATAAATAAAGGATTTTATTAAAAACAATATACCATGTCCAACCGGTCCGCAGATGCCCTGTTTCAGTTGATAAAATCCCTGGAAAAAGGAGAAAAGAGGAATTTCAAGCTATTTGTCAACCGAAACTCTGTAAGTGCCAACCTGAAAGTCATCCAGGTTTTTGATGCCATGGATAAAATGAAACACTATGATGAGGCACAATTATTAAAAAAGAACAGCTCTATTAAAAAGCAACAGCTGTCGAATATCAAAGCACAATTATACAAACAGATTCTTGCAAGCCTGCGGTTAATCAGTGATGAGAATAATATAGATATACAGTTGCACAACCAGATGGCACATGCCCGAATTTTGTACAATAAGGGGCTTTACCTGCAGTGTCTGAAAATTCTTGATAAGATGAAAGAAACGGCAAGAATTCATCATCAGCTGACCAACCTGCAGCAGGTTTTATTTTTCGAGAAAAAAATCGAGGCTTTGTTTATTACAAGGAGTATGAAGAACAGAGCCGACCAATTGAAACAGCAAAGTGAAAAAGTAAATCAACAACTTGCTGCAGTTAATAGTCTTTCCAATCTTTCACTTCAATTGTATAGTTTATTTATTCAAAGCGGACATGCACGGAATGAAAAAGAAATGGAAGACCTGAAACTATTTTTTGAAAATAACTTACCGGTAAATCCAATACCCGAAAGTTCTTTTTATGAAAAACTTTATTTGTACCAGAGTTATTGCTGGTATGCTTTCATCCGTCTGGATTTTTTAATGTATTACCGGTATGCACAAAAATGGGTAGATCTTTTTGACGAGGAACCGGTGATGATCTCTGTGGAAACAGCTTCTTATATCAAAGGAATGCATAACCTGATGGGGGCTCATTTTAATTTATTGAACCATGACAAACTGGAAGAAACCATTGAAAAATTTGAAGCGTTTACCAATAATAAAATCATCAGTACTAATGAAAATAACCGGATCCTAACATCGGTTTATTTATTTACCGCCAAACTTAATCTTCGTTTTCTGCAAGGCGAATTTACAGAAGGCCTTAAGCTGCTGCCGTTGCTGGAAAACATGCTGAAAGAGAATGATCTTTTTTTAGATTCGCACCGTGTATTGATCTTCTATTATAAAATTGCCTGTCTTTATTTTGGCAGTGGAGACAACGAACGGGCCATTGATTATTTAAATAAGATCATCAATCAAAAATCGAATTTGAGAACCGACCTGCAATGTTATGCCCGCTTATTGCAGTTGATTGCCCATTATGAACTCGGCAATTTTGAATTGTTGGAATATTTAACCAAATCGGTTTATCGCTTTATGGCAAAAATGGAAAACCTCAGTAAAGTAGAAGAGGCCATTTTTAAATTTCTGCAAAAAACTTTCCGGGTGGGTGCACATGCATTAAAACCCGAGTTTGTAAAGCTATTGGACAAGTTGAAAACATATAAGAACAATCCACTCGAAACTAGGTCATTCACATACCTGGATGTAATCTCCTGGTTGGAAAGTAAAATTGATCATGTTAATGTGCAGGACATTATCAAAGACAAATTTTTACTGAAGAAAAAAAGAAACTGAGGAGTTGAGAGTTCAAAGTTCAAAGTTATGAGTTATAAGTTATGAGTTGGCAACTCATAATTCTTAATTCTTCATTTAGTAGTATCTTAATAACCCATAATCTGAAGTATGATGATTCGGTGACCGGTTGAAGAAAAAAAGAAACTGAGGAGTTGAGAGTTCAAAGTTCAAAGTTATGAGTTATAAGTTATGAGTTGCCAACTCATAATTCTTAATTCTTCATTTAGTAGTATCTTAATAACCCATAATCTGAAGTATGATGATTCGGTGACCGGCTGAAGAAAAAAAGAAACTGAGGAGTTGAGAGTTCAAAGTTATGAGTTATAAGTTATGAGTTACCAACTCATAATTCTTAATTCTCAATTCTTAATTCTTCATTTAGTAGTACCTTAATAATCCATAATTTGAATCGTGATGATTCGGTGACCGGCATAAAACCGGCTTACTAATGCAATCATTTTCAAAAATTGGCAACACAGAATAAAAAAACTAATTTCCGACAAATACAACATTCATATGCAGATACTGGAGATAAAAGTGTTAAGAGGCCCTAATTACTGGAGTGTACGTCGTCCAAAATTGATTCAGATGAAACTGGACTTGGAAGAACTAGAACAACGGCCCACTAATAAAATTGAAGGCTTTCGTGAACGGCTTGAAAAAATGTTTCCGACGATGTATGCGCATCGTTGCAGTATCGGCACACCCGGTGGTTTTTTTCAACGGGTGGATGAAGGCACGTGGATGGGACATGTGATAGAACATATTGCATTGGAAATACAAACGCTGGCAGGTATGTTTTGCGGATTTGGAAGAACTCGTGGTGCCGGTGAAAAAGAAGGAATCTATTTTGTGGTGTTTAATTATATGGAAGAAGATGCAGGTGTATATGCAGCAAAAGCGGCCGTACGGATTTCCGAAGCATTGATAGCCGGAACAGATTACGATCTGGAAGCAGACATCATGCGAATGCGGGAGATTCGTGAAGACACCAGATTGGGGCCATCTACAGGCTGCATCGTTGAAGAAGCAGAGAAAAGAGGCATCCCATATATAAGATTGAATAAGCAAAGTCTGGTACAGTTAGGTTATGGTGTAAATCAAAAAAGAATAAGGGCCACCATTGCTTCTACTACCAGCAATATTGCAGTAGATATTGCCTGCAATAAAGAAGAAACAAAAATGTTATTGTCGGCTGCCGAAATTCCGGTGCCTGGTGGCGTTGTTATCCGGTCGGAAGAAGCATTGGATGCAGCACTCGAAAAAGTGGGTTACCCGCTGGTGATCAAACCCATTGATAGCAATCACGGAAAAGGAAACACCACCAATATCATCAACAGAGAACAGGCCGTGAAAGCTTTTGAAGCAGCCCGCCAATATGGAAGAGCCATCATTGTAGAAAAATATATTACCGGTTTCGATTTCCGGGTGCTGGTAATCAATTCAAAATTCATCTGTGCCGCATTGCGTACCCCTGCTTCCGTTATAGGTGACGGGGAACATACCATTCAATGGCTGGTAGATGAAACCAATAAAGACAGCCGCCGTGGTTTTGGACATGAAAAAGTTTTGACACAAATAAAACCCGATCAGTTCACCGAAAAAATGCTGCAAGATCTGGGCTATACATTGGAAACAATTCCGGCAAAAGGAGAATTGGTTTTAGTAAAGCCAACGGCCAATTTATCAACCGGTGGAACATCCACCGATGTTACCGACGAAGTGCATCCTTCCATCATTTTCATGTGCGAACGGATTGCAAAAATTATCGGCCTCGATATTTGTGGCATCGATATCATGGCTTCCGACCTACATACGCCACTGAATGAAAGTGGTGGCGCCGTGCTGGAAGTGAATGCTGCACCGGGTTTTCGGATGCATATAGAACCGGCGGAAGGCTTACCAAGAAATGTAGCTGAACCGGTTATTGACATGTTGTTTCCGTTGGGAAGTACAGGCCGTATTCCAATCATTGCTATTACCGGCACAAACGGTAAAACCACTACATCGAGACTTTGTGCACATATTGCCAAAAGTGCCGGCAAGAAAGTAGGCTATACAACCAGCGATGGCGTGTATATCCAAAACCAGATGATGATGAAGGGAGATTGCACCGGACCTGTATCAGCACTGTTTGTATTGAAAGATCCGACGGTTGATTTTGCCGTGCTGGAATGTGCCAGAGGCGGTATTTTAAAATCCGGTTTGTCGTTCAAGAATTGTGATGTGGCCATTATTACCAATATTGCTGCCGACCATATGGGTCTCGGAGGCATACATACCATCGAACAGATGGCCAAAGTAAAAGCAGTGGTTGCCGAAACTGTTTTCCCACATGGCTATACTATTTTAAATGCAGACGATGACTTGGTTTATAAAATGAAAGAAACCCTGAAATGCAATATCGGTTTATTCAGTATGGATGAAAATAATCCACGTATTAAAAAACATTGTGCCAATGGCGGATTGGCCACTGTTTTTGAAAACGGCTATATCAGTATATTAAAAGGTACCTGGAAAGTGAGGGTGATGGCAGCCAATGATATTCCACTCACTTATGAAGGAAAAGCCATTCATAATATCAATAATGTATTGCCCGCTGTATTAGCCACTTATCTGTACCGCGATATTACTATTAATGATATCCGTCAGGGATTGCAAACATTTATTCCTTCCAC
>JAYWCV010000081.1:0-2549 GCA_043780275.1 Chitinophagaceae bacterium | reverse complement strand
CGTGACTTCCGCAGGAGGAGGTTGTGTGAGTATGGATACGGTCATCGTTTTTGCATCTTTAATAGATACGAGTATTCAAGTATTAGGAAAACTATCCTACTGCATTACCAGCAAAGACAGTGCTGTATTGGTTGTACAACCTACAGACAGTATACAATGGTTTTTTAACTCTGCACCAATCAGGGGAGCAAATAAAACAAGATTTAAAGCAACCCAATCAGGCTCATACTATGCTTTGCTTTTCAACAATAAAGGTTGTGTAGTAAATACTGCCACAAAAACAATTACTATAGAATCACCAAAACCAGGCATCCGATATCCTGTACAAAATGCTGCCTTAAATACCCCCATTCAATTAAACGCCAGAACTATTGGAAATTCTGTCATCTGGAATCCATCAACTTTTTTGGATAACCCCGAAATTTTTAACCCGATTTTTAATGGTACAACAGATAAAGAGTATACCATATCAATAAACACAATCAATGGCTGCAATACTATTGATACGCAATTGATCCGGGTTTTTAAAGAAATTAATTTTTATGTTCCTACTATTTTTTCACCAAACAATGATGGCTTGAATGATTTTTTAAAACCATTGGCTGCAGGTATTAAAGAATTCAAATATTTCCGAATCTATAATCGATGGGGGCAATTATTATTTGATCTAAAATCCAATGCCCGTGGATGGGATGGGAAACTTAAAGGACTCCCTCAGTCTACACAAACAGTAGTTTGGATTGCAGAGGGTATTGGTTTGGATAATAAAACCTATCGGCAAAAAGGAACCACCGTGTTGGTTCGATAAAATTTTATTTTCTTCGAATTTAAAATTATCCTTTGAAATTAATTTTGTTATACATCATGGCGGTTTTTTATATAGCCGCTGGTATCAATCATTTTATCAACCTCCGGTTTTATAAAAAAATCATGCCTGCCTGGATTCCATTTCATGATCCATTGATTTATCTGAGTGGAATTGTAGAAATTTTATTTGGAACTCTTTTATTTTTTGAATCCACAAGAATTCTTGGAGCTTGGGGTATTATACTGTTGCTAATTGCGGTCTTTCCTGCCAATATTCAAATGATGTTGAATTTCAAAAGAAAAAACAATCCGAATACCTGGCTTACAGTAGTCCGATTACCATTGCAACTGCTATTGATTTGGTGGGCCTGGTTATATACTTCTTGAGCATGTAATTATTTTTTTTAAAACTATCTTTGCTTCAAATAATCATCCATGAATTCCAAAGACCCACTCCATGGTATAACACTTGAATTTATACTGACAGAATTGGTGAACCGTTTTGGCTGGGAAGAATTGGGCAGCATCATTCGCATCAATTGTTTTATCAGTGATCCGAGTATCAAATCCTCATTGAAATTTTTACGCAAAACAGAATGGGCACGGAAAAAAGTAGAAGAACTTTATATCAGAACTGTCCGCTAATTAATTATCATGAATCATTCCGATACAGAAATTGTTATTGCCAAAACTAAAAAATGGATCATTGAAGTGGTGGTGGGTTGCAATTTTTGTCCTTTTGCCGGCAGAGAGGTGAAACGAGATAGCATCCACTACGAAGTGTTACACAATGCAACACAGGAATCAGTTTTGGAATCTGTGATGCATTCTTTTCAGAAGCTGGATGACCATGAAAACATTGAAACATCCCTGTTGATTCTACCGGGAAACTTCGAATCATTCGACGATTATCTTCAGTTGTTGGATATGACCAACAGCTTATTGGAAGAGCAGGATTATGAAGGCATTTACCAGATTGCCAGTTTTCATCCTCAATATTTATTTGCCGGAAATCATAATGAAGATCCATCCAATTACACCAACCGCTCCCCCTACCCGATGCTGCATTTTTTAAGGGAAGATAGTGTGAGTAAAGCCATTGACAGCTATCCCAATATTGATGAGGTACCAAACTATAATATTGCTTTCACCCAGGAAAAAGGATTGCAGTATATGATACAGTTATTGGGTAATTGATCTACTCACTTAAAAGTTCCAATTCTCTCAGGTATTCATACTGCAGGTCTTCGTGCATGCCCGCAATAGATTTTTTGATTTTCTTTATTTGTGCCTGGTAAATATTTGATATCACCGTATTTTTATTGATACTGCTACCTAATTCTTTTACCATCATACAAAAATGAATCAGCAATTCGGTTTCTACAATTTCGGAACTACTGTACCGGATATATTTATTGCAGGTGCGTAAAATTTTGCGTAATGTCTTCTTTACAAAATAGACATTGCTCTTGTTGATGTCTTCAAACTGTTGGTTCATCTCGTCTTTTACATTTCTGATATAGGCGGTTATATCATCTGCTTCAAAAAGCAGGAAGGTCAACAGTTCCTTATTCTCTTTTTTAAACCTCGCCAGCCGCAGGCATAATTCGGTTACCCTTGCAGGAGGGATATTTAGAAGTTCCTGTTTTAGTTTATGGATGCTGGCTGCTTTCATTTTTTAAAACAATTTCTTATTCATTTTCTTTCGGCTCCCGCCTGCTGCCACTATACAATTCATATTC
>JAYWCV010000080.1:0-19250 GCA_043780275.1 Chitinophagaceae bacterium | reverse complement strand
CTCTTGATGCATTGAATGGTTCATTCATGAATTTATCTAGTAATTTAAATGCCGGGCCTGCACATTCTTATGGTGCCGCTCCTGATATTTTTAATCCTTTGTTTTTTGTGTTGAATGCAAATATTAGTACAATTATTGTTGTTCATCCCTCCATGCTTGCTGATGCAACTCCAAATGATGCAAGGGTAGCTGCCAAGTTTTTTCAGCGTACAACGGCAGCAAGTGTATCTACAGATGCGGGAACACTTTTTGGAACACACCAGGATCGAAGATGGGCCACCAATACTACACCCATTACTTTCATAAAAAACGAAGAGTTGATATTACTTAAAGCAGAAGCACATGCACAACTAAATCAACCTGTACAATCTGTTGAAGCAATCAATGTAATACGTAATGCGGCAAATATTGGCAATTACGGAGGTGCACAAACACAGGCAGCGCTTATAAATGAAATACTTTATCAAAGACGTTATTCTTTGTGGGCTGAGCCATGGGGCCACCGTTGGATAGATACAAGGAGGTACGACAGGATGAATGAAATTCCTGTTTCGCTGGATCAGGGAAGAGTATTCCGTCAGTTTCCTAAGCCCCAGGCAGATATTAACTGGGATTTGTATGTAGGTGGTTGATAACAAAAAAAATAAATTTAACCGGCTTGCAAAAGCCGGTTAAATTTTTAAGCTAATAGTTTAATTCAATGAAAAATATTTTATTCGGTGGAACACCACAACTTTTCAAAAGATGTTCCAGAGGAACATTTAATGGGTAGGATTTCAATATATAATAATGTTTCAGCGTTCCGTAGGAACGCATGATGATGTGATTTGCACGATACGTTTCTATGAAACGAAAAAAAATCATCATTATAAGTTACCCACAAATTGTTCCTCTGGAACAAATAAATAATCTTCCGATCAGTTGTTGTGGGACACAGACCATGGCTGATCATCTAGATCAGTCGAACTGATTTTCCCATCCCGCTTTTTTCATTTTATCCACTTTATCCAACACTTCCGTGTTCAGGGATTTTTTATACTCTTCCACCTTTTGAGAAATTACCGCATCAGATGAACCAATGATTTGTGCAGCAAGGATGCCGGCATTTTTTGCGGCATTTAATGCCACTGTTGCAACTGGTACTCCATTGGGCATTTGTAAAATAGACAATACCGAATCCCAACCATCAATAGAATTGGAAGATTTTATGGGAACTCCAATAACCGGGAGTGGAGTGATAGATGCAATCATACCCGGTAAATGAGCCGCTCCACCGGCCCCAGCTATAATTACTTTCAATCCTCTTTCTTTTGCTTTCATTGCATAATCCATCATGCGTTGTGGTGTGCGGTGTGCAGATACAACCGTTACTTCATGAGCTATGTCGAATTGTTTTAAAATATCGGAAGCGGCCTGCATGATTGCTAGGTCACTGTCGCTGCCCATGATGATGCCAACAGAAGGATTCATTGTTTGCTGTTTTGTCAAAAGTAAAGGAACAATCTGCAAATGGCAAACTATCTCAACAAGTCGGCTTTTAAGCGCAACAATTCCGTTTCTGCCAGCTTGGTATTATAACGGACAGAGATAAGCCGGTGATAGGCATCTTCCAGGCTTTTTTGTGCCTCTCTTAGTTGCAGGTAGGTAATGGATCCTAGCCGGTAAGTTTCCATCAGGATGTTTACATTTTCCCTTGCCAAAAGGATATTCGATTCTTCCAGTTCGAGTGATTGCTTTTGCAATTCATATTCCTTAAATGCATTGACTACAGAAAGAATTAGCACTGATTTTTGATTAAGGTAGATTAGTTGTTGGTTTTTGATATCTAAGGAAGCTTGCTTGATTAAGCGATGCGTATTTCGATTATTGAGAATGGGAATGGCTGCTGTAAATCCATAATTTAAACCTTGGTTCTGGTTAGAAATTGGCAGAGCCGGATTCACCGCTAAACTATTCGTGTTGCGATTGAAATTATAGGCCGAATTAAAAGAAACCGTTGGAAGCCTGTCTGCTTTTCTTTCTTTCATGGTAAGCATTGCTATGTCAATATTCTTTTTGATTATTTGTAATGCCGGATTTTTTGATTCCATTTCTGCCAGTACTTCTCCTAACGTAAGTGAATTAGTGAAAGGGATGGTTTCAATGACATCATAGTTGCTGCTCGCTTCTATATTCATCAGCTGGTTCAATATTCCTTTTAATTGCTGGATCAGTGTTTTTTGCCTGAGCTCTGCTGCTTTTTGTGCATTCAGATCGACTTTGCCTTGCAAAACATCGGGTTTGGCACCTACACCTATATCCAGTTTTCGTTGCGATAAATCAACTCTTGTTTGGCTGATACTCATCTGTTCTTCTATGGCCTTCAATTGTTCTTTTTGACGGACAATATCGTAGTAGTTATTAATAACCAGGGCAATTGTATTATTAATTTCTGTTTTGATATTTAATTCGCCGAGGCGAATAAATTCTTCTGCCTTGTCCCTGGTTGCAAACATTCTAAGTCCGTCAAACAAGGTCCAGTTGAGGTTTAGGGCCGAATTGATATTATTCGATTTTACATCTCCCTTTCTTTCAGTTCCGTTAGAGAATTTTTGAATCTGGTGATTATTGGTCCAGCTGGTACCGGTTGTAGCATTCAGGCGTGGTAAAAAAATAGCATTGCGGTATGAGTAATCCAGTGCTGCAATCATAGAGTCGTTTTTCGATAACTGAATATTGTAATTATTTTGCAGTGTAGTGGCAATGGCTTCTTCGAGTGTCAGCATTTTTTGGGCATGAAGAAAATGTGCGGCTAAAAAAAAGGCTGAATAAAGAACCGAACGTAAAAGAGTGCGACGCAACATAAGCTGATTAGAGATTTAAAGCTGGTTACAAAAAAAAATTATATGAGTGTTTCTGTTTTATCTGCCATGTTCAATTCAGCGTCGAAATAATTTGCTTTCTTTTTTGATGACATATACGAATACAATGCCGGTACAACATACAGTGTCAGTACTAAGGCAAATAACAATCCACCAACAATGACGATACCTAAGGGCACACGACTCTTACCTGCTGAGCCGATAGCCAAAGCAATAGGCAATGCACCCAAACTTGTAGCAAGGGTGGTCATTAATATGGGTCTAAACCTGGCTACTGCTGCATCAACGGCTGCGGTTATTTTATTTTCGCCTTTTCTTCTTTTTTGGTTGGCAAACTCAACAATCAGGATCCCGTTTTTGGTAACTATACCAATTAGCATGATCATTCCAATTTGTGAAAATATATTCAAGGTCTGATCAAATAAATACATACATAATACAGCACCTGCCAATGCCAATGGTACGGTAATCATGATGATCAGCGGATCTATAAAACTTTCAAACTGTGCAGCAAGGATCAGGAAAATGAATACCAATGCCATGAGAAATGCAAAGGAAGTATTGGATGAACTTTCTTCAAAATCTCTGGAAGCACCAGACAGCGAAGTTTTGTAAGTTTCATCCAGCAATTTAGCTTTTATCCGATCCATTTCTTTGATGCCATCACCAATTGTTTTGCCGGGAGCTAAGCCAGCCTGCACGGTTGCACTTTTAAACCGGTTGAAATGATAAATGCTTGGCGGATTGGCCATCTCCAGCATATTGACAACATTATCCAGTTGAATTAATTCTCCCCGGTTGTTACGTACAAAAAAACTTTTTAAATCCAATGGGTCATCCCGGTCTTCTCTTTCAACCTGGGCAATTACCTGGTATTGTTTTCCATTCATAAGGAAATAGCCAAAGCGTCTGCCGCTAAGGGCCATTTGCAAGGTATTGGTTACATCTAAAACAGAAACGCCCAATTCATTGGCTTTTAGTCGGTCAATGGTTATCTGCAATTCGGGTTGGTTGAATTTCAGGTTGACATCGGATCCCTGGAAAACCTGGCTGGCACCAACTTCTTCCATAAATTTTGGTACCACTGATTTCAGTTTGTCAAAATTTAAATTTTGTACTACATATTGAACAGGCATTCCACCACGTCCTCCCAATCCAACAGAAATGGTTTGTTCCTGTGTAGCAAATGCTTTGATGTTTGTGTATTTTTTATACATCCTGTTCATTTGCTGGGTAATTTGGTCCTGTGTTCTTTTTCTTTCAGATGCATCTACTAAACCCATACTGATGCCAGCTACATTGCTGCCACTACTACCTCCAAAGCCAGGCGCAAAAGTCAATATCACCGATTTTTCAGGAACAGAATCAATCAGTTGTTGTGTCACATCATAAGCCACTTTATCAATATAGTCAAAATCGGTTCCTTCGGGCCCCAGAATACTGGTTCGGATACGGTTTCGGTCCTCGAGGGGAGCCAATTCGGATGGAAGTGTACTACCAATAAAATAAATGATGGATACGCAAGCAATAACCAGGATGATTGCCAGCCATCGTTGCCTCATGAAAGATTCAAGGGTGGATCGGTACAGATTTTCCATTCCGGTAAAGAAGGGTTCTGTAACCCTGTAAAACCAGGAATGTTTTGTGGGATCTTTTTTAGTTAAATAAATATTCAATACCGGTGTAAGAGATAAAGAGACGAATGCAGAAATAAGCACTGCGCCGGATAAAACGATACCAAATTCACGGAATAAACTTCCAACAAATCCTTCGAGGAAAATGATGGGAAGGAAAACAATAGACAGTGTTAATGATGTAGCAATAACTGCAAAGTAAATTTCTTTTGATCCTTCCAGGGCCGCTTTATGTTTGTTCATGCCCTGCTCCATTTTTTTGAAAATGTTTTCTGTGACTACGATACCATCATCTACAACAAGTCCGGTTGCTAGTACAATAGCAAGGAGGGTTAGCACATTGATGGAGTAGTCCATCAGGTACATAATGAATAATGCACCAATCAGTGAAACAGGTATATCTATCAACGGACGGAAAGCAATGATCCATTCCCGAAAGAATAGGAATATAATGAGTATAACCAGGATAATCGAAATCAATAAAGTTTCTTTTACTTCACTGATAGCATTCCTGACAAAAGTGGTACGGTCATATCCTACTTCCAATAGGATATCTTCGGGCATATCTTTTTTAATTTCTTTGATGCGTTTGTAAATTTCATCCGTTATCTGAATCTGATTACTTCCGGGTTGGGCAATAACACCCATATTAACAGAAGGAACATTATTTTTCCGTGAAGAGGTTTCCTCATTATCGGAAGCTAATATGGCGTATCCAACATCTTTGAAACGTACAACTCCATTATTGTTTTCACGCAGAATCAGATTATTGAAATCACTTTCTGTTGTCAGTTTCCCAAATGTTTTTACAATCAATTGAGTAGAACTACCCCTGATTTTTCCACCGGGTAATTCGATGTTTTCCCTGTCAAGGGCATTTCGAATATCGTTGATGGTCATTTTATAGGCAGAAAGTTTTGCGGGATCAATCCACATCCGCATCGAATACCGCCTGCCGAAAACATTTACTGAACTTACCCCGGAAATGGTTTGCAGTTGTTCCTGTACTACATTTTCTGCATAATCGGTCAGTTCCATCAGGCTCTTGCTCTGACTTTGTATCTGTACAAAAACGATTGGATCAGAATCCGAATCTGCTTTACTAACGGTAGGAGGTGTGTCTAAATCTTGTGGCAGGTTTCCCAATGCCTGTGATACTTTATCCCGAACATCATTTGCCGCCCTTTCGAGATCTATACTCAGATCAAACTCTACGGTGATATTGCTGCTGCCTGTTGCACTGGTTGACGTAATATTCCGTACTCCGGGTACTCCATTGATTGCTTTTTCGAGTGGCTCGGTAATTTGTTGTTCTACAATGTCGGCATTGGCACCAATATAAGAAGTGCGGACATTTACAACGGCCGGATCAATGGCTGGGTATTCACGAACGCCTAAAAATTTAAATCCAACAATACCCAGAATGATGATGACAATGGAACAAACCATTGCAAATACCGGGCGTTTTAAACTGAGTTCTGATAGATTCATTTTAGTGTTGGCTGTTGGTTCTGGTAATTTTTCTAATTAATTCGATCTTCTCTATTGTTTTCTGATTTACTTTTTTGGGTTTAAAGTTTTCACTTCGCCACCCGGTTTTAAATACAATAAACCTGATTTGATAACGGAATCTCCAACTTGTAAACCGCTTACAACTTCTATCATAGTACTGTCTCGAACCCCTGTTGTAATGGTTGTTTGAACAGATATTCCATTTTTATATAAATAAACAAGTTTTTCCCTTCCCTGTGGTATGATGATATTGGTAGGAATCATAATAGCCCTATCATTTTTGCCCAATACTATTCTAACCTTGGCAAAAGCACCGGGTAATAAGGAAGCATCTGCATGTCTAACTAAAGCCCTGACTGCAAGAGTCCGGGTGTTTTCATCAATAACAATTTCAGTGGCCAAAACATTCGCCGTATAATTTTTTGTTGATACGTCTGTAGTAAAACTAATTTGTTGATTATTTTTTAATTGGGAACCATATTTTTCCGGGATATTGAATTGAATCTTTAATTGGTTTTGCTGACTGATACTGGTTAGAGTTATTGCAGGTGTTAGATAAGCACCCGGGCTGACATTTTTCAAGCCAAGCCTTCCACTAAATGGTGCCCTGATTTCTGTTTTGTGTATGGCTTCTTTAATGATATCGATATCTGCATTGAGATTATGAACCTGCAAAAGGCTTAAGTCATAATCCTGTTGACTGATGCCATGGATTTGCAATAATTGTTCCTGCCTGTTTTCAGTTTGTTCGGCAATTTTAAGTTGCACCTCCAATTTTCTTTTTTGAGCCTGCAGGTCACCATCATAAAGTTTTGCAAGTAATGCTCCTTGCGAAACATAACTGCCTTCCTTAATATTTAATTGTACCAGTTTTCCGGAAACTTCCGAATGGATATTTGTCGATTCAAAAGCAAGGATTGTACCTGGAACTTCTATGTCGGCACTTAATGTTTCTGTTTGTGCAATTAATAATTCAACGGTAAGTGGTGGAGGTTTCGTTGCTCCTGGTTGCTGCTGAGGGGATTCAGATTTTTTGCCATTACATGCAATCAATGAAATTGCAATCGATACAATGAAAAGATGGTTGAAAATTTTTGATTGCCTGGCCATGTAGAATGTTAGTTTATCCCTTAAAAATAAGCACTTATTAGCAACTGTCTGTAATTAGTCATCGGTAATTACTAAACCCTTCGATTTAATGTAGGGGAGGTTTGTGTGCATGATAAAAGGTTAGAATCAGGAGATTACCCGTAAGGTTTTTTTTACCAGCGAAGCTCTTCGAAGTAGTTCTTCTTTTTCAAAGCCTGAAATGCTAACATGCCCCATTTTTCGTCCGGGTTTGGTTATTTTTTTTCCATACAAATGAACAAATGTATTGCTCATGCCAAGTACATCTTTTAATCCTTCATATTGTACAGGCCCTTCCTGGTTTTGTGCACCAACCAGGTTTATCATAATGGATGGGTTGATTGCTTCCGTATTACCCAACGGGTAGTTCAGCATAATTCGCCATAGCATGTCAAACTGCGAGCAGTAGTGTGATTCAATAGTATGATGGCCGCTGTTATGTACTCGTGGGGCCGTTTCATTTACAAAAACTTCGCCGTTTTTATCAATCATCATTTCAATGGCAAACAATCCGGCAGATTGAAAATTTTGTGCAACAGAAAGAGCAATGTCTTTTATTTTTTGATTGGTTGATGCATTCAAATCAGCCGGACAAAGCTGATAATCGAGCATGTTCAGTTCTTGATCAACAATCATTTCAACGGCCGGGTATATGGCCGTTTCCCCACTATCATCCACAGCAACAGTGACTGCAATTTCTTTCTCCAAATCAATCATTTTCTCCAATACTGAAGGATGGTTAAATCCTTTTGAAATTTCCGCAATTGTTTTGATGATTTGTACTCCACGACCATCGTAACCACCCTCGGCAAGTTTATGTACAGCCGGTAAAAAATCAGCATGGCTATTTAGTTCTTCTACATTATTTGTGATGTGAAATTCGGCTGTTGGAATATTGTTTTTCTGATAAAATTCTTTTTGCAGAATTTTATTTTTAATGGTTTTTAAAACTCGTGTATTCGGAAAAACTTTTACCCCTTCTTCTTCCAGCTTTTGCAATGCTTCAATATTTACATTTTCAATTTCGATGGTAATGGCATCCAGGTTTTTACCAAATGCATAGACCGTATCAAAATCTCGGATACTGCCTTTTGTAAAATGATGGCAGAGATGAGCTGCCGGGCAATCGTCGTCATTTTCTAATATAAAAGTTTCTACTGTATAATTAGCCGCGGCTTGTAATAACATTCTGCCTAGCTGGCCGCCACCTAGAATGCCGATTTTTACAGAACCACTGTTATTATGATTTAATGAAATTGTACCGTTTTGCATGCGGCAAAGATAAGGGTTGGAATGAGTAGGTGAAATGCATGATATCTAAAACTTTAAGTACTTACAGAAAGTTATTCAGTTATGTGGATTCAAACAAATGGATATTCTTATGCTTTGATTAACTTTGCAAACTATGCGACCTGATTACGCAAAAAAAATATTCACTGACAAACGAAGCAATTTCGTTTTTCTGTTGCTTGCCCTTGCCATGGATAGTGAAAATGATGCATAGCGTTATTTAGTACAAGAGTGCGACGCAACTGCGGTTGATCAGAATTACTACCGATTGGACAATAATAAATTCTTTTATTAAAAATATTTCAGATGTCAACAATTACCGAAAACGAAAAATTAACGATCAACAATACCGATTTTTTACCCTTGCAGGGAACCGATTATGTAGAGCTTTATGTGGGGAATGCAAAACAGTCTGCTCACTATTATATGTCGGCATTTGGATTTCAGGCTTTAGCTTATGCCGGCCCCGAGACGGGCGTAAAAGATAAAGTGAGTTATGTAGTAAGACAGAATAAATTGACACTTATGTTGACAACTGCACTGCGTACAAATAATGCGATTGCTGATCATGTGTACAAACATGGAGATGCGGTAAAAGTGCTTGCATTAAAAGTGGATGATGCAAGCATCGCATGGGAAGAAACGATGAAAAGAGGAGGAATTAATTATATCAATCCACAGACCATGGAAGACAAAGACGGGAAGCTAATCATGAGTGGAATATGCACGTATGGCGAAACGGTTCATTTATTTATTGAACGAAAAAATTACCACGGCGTATTTATGCCCGGGTTTGTGGCCTGGAGCAATCCTTATTATCATCCTTTAGAAACCGGTTTGCAATATGTCGATCATTGTGTTGGAAACGTGGGTTGGAACCAGATGAATAAGTGGGTAAAGTATTATGAGGAAGTGATGGGCTTTAAAAATATTTTATCGTTTGATGATAAAGATATTTCCACCGAATATTCTGCATTGATGAGTAAGGTGATGAGTAATGGAAATGGGTTTGTAAAGTTTCCGATCAACGAACCGGCAGAAGGAAAAAAGAAATCGCAGGTTGAAGAATACCTGGAGTTTTTTAATGGAGAAGGTTGTCAGCATGTAGCGATGGCGACGAATGATATTGTAGCAACGGTAACCGAATTAAGAAACAGGGGTATTGAATTTTTAAATATTCCTACTTCTTATTATGATGAACTACTGGAAAGAGTAGGAAAAATTGATGAGGACCTTGAACCGTTGAAAGAATTGGGGATATTGGTTGATCGGGATGAAGAAGGTTACCTGTTACAAATTTTTACCAAACCCGTACAAGACAGGCCCACTATGTTTTTCGAGATCATACAACGCAAAGGTGCCAAAAGTTTTGGTAAAGGGAATTTCAAAGCATTATTTGAAGCCATTGAGTTGGAACAAGCGGCCAGGGGAAACTTATAAACGGAATTATGTATATCTGTAGTAATTTTTTTAAAAATTTTACAATATATTTTCATGTTTTTCAAGAAGTGCTTTGTTAATTTGTTAGGTCAAAATAATTAAATGAAGAACCTAGGTTTATTTATTGTTGTAATTGTATTGTTAATCACTACTGCTGATGCGCAGAAAGTAGGTGGAGGCACTTCATTTACCAGTTTCATCGAATATCAAAAATCTTTTCCCCGGCCATACGAAGCACTAAAGAAAAAAGAAGATACCCTGCAAAAACAATTTGCGGATAAAAAATTGATTTGGCCGGCAAAATATATTTATATCCGTTCATTCAAATATGACAGCCAGCTGGAAGTTTGGGTGAAAAACGAAATCGACGAAAAATTTACGTTGTTTAAAACGTATAAGGTTTGTGCCATGGCAGGCACATTGGGACCTAAGCGGATGGAAGGTGATTACCAGGTACCGGAAGGATTTTATTATATCAATGTATTTAATCCAAAAAGCAGTTATCATCTTTCACTGGGACTGAATTATCCCAATGCATCCGACAAAATTCTGAGTGATTTTTTCAAGCCGGGTGGCGAAATTTTTATTCACGGATCTTGTGTTACCGTGGGTTGTATACCGGTCACCGATGAGCAGGTAGAAGAGCTTTATATACTTTCCCTTTTTGCAAAAACACTGGGCCAGGATTTTATTCCGGTTCATATTTTCCCCATAAAATATAGTGTGCGCAGCAGCCTGGACTATTTTGACAATCTGGTTAAGGATGATTTGGCATTAAAAAAATTCTCTTCTCCGCTGGAAGATGCCTTTGAGTATTTTGAAGCAAAACATCAATTACCGATCATCCTGATTGATGATAACGGCGAATATATTGTGAATGATGCACCATCAAAGAAGAATAAGTATGTGATGAAAACAATGGCATCTGTAGTAAAAACGGCTATGCCAACAGCCATCAGGCATCGGGTTAGAAATATCCCGGATATATCAGAAGCTGTTCATCAGCTACCCGAATTTCCTGGAACCAGTCTCTCCTTTTTTACATTTTTGGAAAAACTGGGTAGCCAAATGAAAGATGAATTGCCGGAAGATTTAAACCGCGTTTTTCTGAAAATTGAATTTGTTATTGATAAGGATGGTGTACCGGTAAATTTTAAAGTATTGAAAGGAGTTAATTCGGTTTTTGATGACAACCTGATAACTAATCTTGAAAAAATGCCAATCTGGAAACCGGGGACTTTGCATGGAAAACCCGTTGCTAAAAAAATGGTTCAGTCATTCTCCATCGAAAAAGATTAAGCCGTCATCAATACCTGGATCGTATCGGGAGTCTCTTGCTTTAAGAGAATGTTTTTTCCCGATGTCAGTTTTTCAAATAATTCTTTAGTAAAATGACGGATGGATAAAAGATTTAATCCTTTCATAATTTGTACTTCAAAAAATGAAGAAGCTTCGAGTGCCAGTCTTTCTATTTTTTCCGGACGATCATCAACAACACACATAAATGTAATGGCGCCATTTTGTGTAAGGTTGGGTTTAATATTCAGGTCTTCAAATAAATGATATAAATGACCCACCGTTTTTTCTCCGACAAATGAAAAGTCTTTCGACTTCATCTGCAGGAGTACTTGGTTTTCTTTGAATACAATGATGGGTGGCAGGTTACTGAGTGTTTGTAATTTAATTAATGTTCCCGGATATTCGGGATGCAGAAAACATTTTACAAATAAGGGAATCTGCTTGTTCTGTAAGGGTTTGATGGTTTTTGGGTGAATGACCTGTGCACCGTAATAGGCCATTTCAATGACTTCGGAATAGTTCAGGTTTTCCATTAAAACGGCATCCGGATATTGTTTCGGATCTGCATTCATTACACCCACTACATCCTTCCAGATAATTAATTTTTCTGCATCCAGCATATTAGCAAATATCGCAGCCGAATAATCACTTCCTTCTCTTCCTAAAGTGGTACTTTCATTTTCATCGGTCGATCCGATAAACCCCTGTGTTATTACCATGGAACTTGAATGGAGAAGTGGAACAATTTCTTCATTCACTTTTTGTTGTGTGATTTCCCAATCAATATTTGCATCCCGGAAATCATTATCTGTTCTAAAAATATCCCGAACATCAATCCACACATTTCGTATACCGGTTTCATTTAAATATGCACTGACTATGGTTGTGGAAAGTAATTCGCCGATACAAACCAACTGATCGTAATAATAATCGTATTCCTTAACCGGCTTGTCATGCAGTAACCATTCGGCTTCGGTAAAAAAATCGGATAGTCGCTGATGTGCTTCGTTATAATGTGTAACCAGTAAATATTTAGCTGTGGTTAAATGATGTTGTTTGACGGATTCGAAAAGGGATAATGCTTCTTCGTTTTTGCCGGCAAAAAATTCATCTACAACTTTCTCCAACGCATTGGTGGTTTTGCCCATGGCCGAAATCACAATCAATATTTTTTCATCTGGGAATAAACGAATGATGTCCCCGATTTTTTTAATTCGTTCAATACTGTTTACAGATGCTCCGCCAAATTTGAAAACTTTCATGAAATATTTTTTGAAGGGGCAAAGATAGGAAAGCAGCCTCTGTTTTTGGGGAGTTATTAAGTTGCTGAGGGTTGCCAACCTTTAATAAATTAATCCTAACCCGGTATTGTCATTTTAATGCTTGGTACCCTCTATAGCTTAAATTCCAAAACGTTAATTTCATGTACATTTGTCCATACTAATCAGGCAAATAAAAAATCGATAGATATGGTCATCAATAGAAAAGTTTTTACACTCGACGAATTTACAATTCAACAGTTAAGAGATTTTCCACAGGCAACCGGTGAATTGAGTAGTTTACTGAGAGATATTGGCCGGGCCTCTAAACGGGTGAATGTAGAAGTGAATAAAGCCGGATTGGTAGATATTTTGGGAGATTTTGGTTCCGTAAATGTGCAGGGAGAAGAAGTGAAAAAACTGGACATATTTGCCAATGATCAGTTTGTGGGAGTACTAAATCATGGAATCAGTTGTGCAGGAATAGCCAGCGAAGAGTTGGATGATTTTGTGGCTTTTGATGACGAAGTTAGTATGAATTCGAAATATGTTTGCCTGTTCGATCCATTGGATGGTAGCGGAAATATTGATGTAAATGTTTCCATTGGCACCATCTTTAGCATTTACAAAAGAATTTCTCCATTAGGAACAGCCGTAGTATTGGAAGATTTTTTACAACCCGGAAATATGCAGGTTGCAGCAGGTTATATTGTGTATGGCTCATCTACTATGTTGGTTTATGCAACACGCCGTGGTGTAAACGGATTTACATTGGATCCATCTATTGGTGAATATTGTTTAAGTCATCCCGATATTCAATGTCCGACTGAAGGAAAAATATATTCGGTGAATCATGGAAACTTTTTTCAATACGATGAGAAAGTAAGAAACTACATTAATATTTGTCAGCATAAGAATAAAGATAATGGCGGACCCTATACTCAACGGTATATTGGCAGCATGGTGGCGGATGTGCACCGTAATTTAATCAAAGGGGGAATTTTTATGTATCCGGGAACGACAGATAAGCCATCGGGTAAACTTCGTTTGCTTTACGAATCAAATCCGTTTGCATTTATTGTTGAAAAAGCCGGAGGCAAAGCCACCGATGGTGAAATAAGTGTTTTAGATATTATACCTAATCAATTACACCAGCGAACCCCGTTATTTATAGGCAGCAGAGATATGATGAAAGAACTGGAAAAATGTTTGAAATAAATAATATGTTCGAAATAATAACATTTGATATAAAGTTTGCAGCTGATTTTAAAAGGCTGAACCTGGAATGGCTGGATAAATATAAGCTGACCGAATCACACGATTTATATTACCTTAATGATCCGGTGAAAACAATTATTGAAAAAGAAGGGTTCATTTGGCTTGCAAAAAAGGAAGAAGAAATTGTAGGATCAGCAGCCATCATGAAAATGGAAGACACGGTTTATGAGTTGTCTAAAATGTCTGTAACTGCAGCTTTCCAGGGGAAAGGCATTGGTAAAAAACTGATTGAAAAGTGTTTGGCTAAGGCAAAAGAATTGGGCGCAAAAAAACTGATGTTGTTTTCGAATCATCAATTAAAATCAGCCATTAATATGTATGAAAAATTCGGATTCAGCCATGTTGCGGTTATTGACTCTCCTTTTGAAACAGCCGATATAAAAATGGAATTAATTTTAGCATAATATAAAATGGCAGAAGTAATCATCTCGGTAAAAAACCTGGTAAAAAATTACGGAAAATTTAAAGCCGTAAAAGGAATAAGCTTTGACGTAATGGAAGGGGAGATATTTGGTTTGCTGGGCCCAAATGGTGCCGGGAAATCCACTACACTGGAAATCATTGAAACACTTCGCGAAAAAACAAGTGGTGAAGTGATGGTGAAAGGTTTTAACCTGGATAAGGATCCGGATGAAATAAAAAAACTGATTGGTGTACAGTTACAGGCCAGTGGCTATTATCCCAATCTTTATCTCGTAGAACTGATTGAGTTGTTTAACGGATTATATAATAAAAATGTTGATCCGATGAAATTACTGGAAATGGTCAACCTGAAAGACAAGGCCAAATCTAAAACCAAAGAATTAAGTGGTGGACAAAAACAACGATTCTCCGTAGCCATTACATTAATTAATGATCCGGCGATTATTTTTCTGGATGAACCCACTACGGGCCTTGACCCACAGGCAAGAAGAAGTCTTTGGGATCTCATTAAAAATATACGGGATAAAGGCACTACTGTCATTATTACAACACATTATATGGATGAGGCCGAATATTTATGCGACCGGGTTGCCATCATCGACTCCGGTAAAATAGTTGCTTTAAATACTCCGGATAAACTGATTGACGAATTGGTATTAACCGGCTTTGAAAGACCGAAAATAGTAAAAAATGCAAACCTCGAAGATGTATTCATTCATTTAACTGGACATTCTTTACGGGAAGAATAATAAAATATTTGGTATGAGTTTTTTAGGAAAATTATATAGGTTATTATCCGGAAAATCTAAATCTGAAAAAACAGATATTCAGTTTTTTTTAAAGAATATTGAAAATGCAGCTGTTGTTGAATTATCTGCAGGCATGCAATACCAGGTTCTGATAGAGGGTACCGGTAATAAGCCCCGGATAACTGAAACTGTAAAAGCACATTATAAAGGGTTCTTGTTGAGTGGCCACGAGTTTGATAATTCTTTTATTAGAAATGAACCCCTAACCGCTCCAATCAAATCATTTATTAAAGGTTGGCAGATTGCATTACCCATGATGACCGAAGGTAGCATCTGGCGGTTATGGATTCCTGCCAATCTGGGCTATGGTAGCCGGGGAGACGGAGAAGATATTCCCGGTGGAGCTACTTTGGTATTCGATGTGCAACTGATTGAAATTATCAAGTAAAATAAATTTATATGACAACCGATCTTCGTTATCCGATAGGTAAATATGAACCCAAAACATTTTCGGAAGAATTAAAAAATGAATGGCTTGGGGATATTAAATTATTACCGACACTTATTGAGAATGCAGTATTAAATCTGGATGAAGCACAATTAAAAGAATGCTACCGGCCGGATGGATGGACATTGATTCAGGTGGTACATCATGTGGCCGACAGTAATATCAATGCATATTGCCGGTTTAAATTGGGACTCACAGAAGACAATCCGGTGATAAAGACTTACGACGAAAAAAGATGGGCCGAAACTGAAGACGTAAAAGAAATTCCTATTAATATTTCTATTACACTTTTATATGCCTTACATGCCCGTTGGTATGCCAGTTTAAAAAATCTGGCAGAAGACGATTGGAACCGAACTATCTTTCATCCGGAACAAAAAAAGGAAATTACACTTTGGTTTTTATTGGGCATGTACGCATGGCATGGCAAGCACCATGTGGCTCATATCAATAGTTTGCGTGAAAGAATGGGTTGGTGATGTTGCATTTTCAATGCATGGAACAAGTAGCTTACGTTGAGTTATTCACTGAAAAATAATTCTATTACAATTTTGATTGATCCACTTCAGCAACCAAAAAAATACTGCCACAAACCAAAATAAGGTCATCTTTTTTTGCATGAATTTTTGCCTGAGCAATAGCTATGTTTACATTTTCAAAACAATCTCCACGAAGTTCAAATTGTTCCGCTTTTTTAAGGAGATCCTCTGCGGGTAAAGCTCTTGGTATATCCGCCTGGGTAAAATAATAATGGGCATGTTTGGGTAACAGGGACAAAATCTTTTCCACTTCCTTGTCTTTCACCATGCCCAGTACAATATGTACATGTGTATAGGAACATAATTCAAGATGTTCCATCATCTGATGGATACCATTTACATTATGGGCTACTTCCAGAATAATATCGGGATGCTGCTGAATGAGTTCCCAACGGCCATGCAGACCGGTTAGTTTTTTAACTTCTTTCAGTGCCCCATGAATATGTTCTTCATTAATATTCCATCCCATTTTTTGAAGAACGGAAACAGATTCCAATACGGTCAGTAAGTTTTTTAATTGATAGATTCCCGGAAGATCTAGCTGGTATTGAGTATGATCAAGGATAATATTTTTTTCAACACTTACATACAGGAAATGGTTTTTCCAATGCCAGTCTGCAATTAATCTTTGTTTTGAAGCTTCAGAAAGTACTGCATTTTTTTCTTTGGCAACAGCCAAAAATACCGGCATTGTTTCTGGTTGAGATTCACCAATAACTATGGGCACATTTTCTTTGATAATTCCTGCTTTTTCACCGGCAATTTTTTCCAGGCTATCACCCAACAAATTCATATGATCCCATCCGATATTGGTAATCACTGATAATTCGGGGATGATCACATTTGTACTGTCCAGTCTGCCACCCAATCCAGTTTCTATAATGGCAATATCCACTTTTTGTGCAGCAAAATAATCGAATGCCATAACCACGGAAATTTCAAAAAAACTGGGTTCAATTTCAATCATGGATTCATTGATCCGTTCAACAAAATCAATTACCGATTCTTCCGGAATCATTTCTCCATTTATTTTTATCCGCTCCCTGAAATCTTTTAAATGTGGTGAAGTGTGCAAACCTGTTTTGTATCCTGCTTTTTGAAAAATAGCAGCCAACATATGGCTCACGGATCCTTTGCCGTTAGTGCCGGCAATATGAATGGATTTGAATTGATGCTGCGGGTTGTCTAATTGCCCGCAAAGTAAAATGGTATTGGTCAGGTCTTTTTTATATGCCGCTGCCCCAATGCGGCTGTACATAGGCAATTTGGTAAATAAATATGTAATGGTTTCCTGGTAAGTCATTTTTTATAGAATGCTTCAAAGCTACATCGGGTAAACAAAAAAGCAATCTCATTTTTGAGATTGCTTCCGGTTGGGTCAGGTAAGCAATTAGCTCTTCAATTTAAAATTAAAAAGGATGGTTCCTCTTTGTTCATCATCACCGGTATTAAACTTTAGTTCGTTTGCTCTACGTTTGGCAATGCTTATCATCGATCCGTTGGATGAAGTAGATCCACGGGGTTGATAAGTTGCTGAAATAACTTTGCCACTCGAGCTTACAACAATGTCCATAGCAATTTTTGCATTCTGGTTAAACTCGTCTTCAAAAGATTGTCCACCAATGATATTTCTTCCGCCCAATCCCCTGGTTATACTTACTCCTGAATTTCCTTTTCCAGGATTTCCGCTATAATTAGGAGCACCGGATGTTCCTCCATATACTCCCTGGTCGCCTGTGCCGCCTGCAATTCCTTCGTTTGTTCCTTTCTGATAAGTTTCTGCAGCATTGCCACCTGTACCAGTTCCACCAACCGTACGATTAAGTACTGCTTTGGGTTTTGGAGCAGGAGGAGCTGCTACCACCTGGGGAGTAGTAGCTTTGCGGGTAACTTTTTCTGTTGTATTAATTTTTGTAGCCAATGGTTTTGAAACCGGAGGATTTACAATTTCGGGAGCATCGGCATTGCGATCATCGGTTTCAATATTTTTTACATGAGCATCATTGGATGTAATTGTTTTTGGCGGATTATTCGCCAGTTGCTGCGATGGAGAAGGTTCTCCCGGAATCATCGGTTGGTCGATGCCCAATCCCTGTTCGCTGCTACCCAGATTCACTTCAATACCATCTTCGAAAAGAGGTTGAGTCATGGTTGGTAAGGGCCATCTTAATAAAATGAAAAGCAGCAATATCATTCCGGTGACAATGCCCGTATAGATTGTTGCCTTCCTGTTCTTTTGTTGTTCGAAACTGTTTGGCATGTATGCGATAGAATAGTTATTCATGTAAAAATAATTAAATAACAGGTAATAATAGGCAAGCTGCTTTTCCACAGCTGTTGATTAAACGTTGCAAAGGCCGTGCAACTTGTTTAATAACGACAATTTAAAATGTTAAAAAATAAATAAGGAAATAGAAAATGCGGTTTGTTGTACGTTACCCTTAAAAGCTATATAAAGAATGAAATATTAATTTGAGTAAATAAAATTGTTGCAACATCCCTAATGGGACTACCCGAACCAATAAGGATTTTATGAAGTGAACCCGGGTGGCAACAATTTGGCTACCTGCAGGAGCAAAAAGTACAAACCAGTTATTTTATGTAAATTTGAATAGTAAATGTTTTACTATGACAGAGATACTGATTGATAAAAAGAAATACATTTTAATTCCTCAAAAAGATTACCAGGCATTGCAAAAAAAAGCGGCATTAAAAACCCGCCCCGAAAAAATATTTTCTGTTGAAGAAGCCCGTGCATACAGCAAAAAATTAATTAGAAAATGGGCCGCAGAAAAGTAATTGTCAAACAAACTGCAGCCGATAATATTGCTGCGATAGCCTGGTTTATTGAATCGAAAGGACTGATTGCTACTGCGGATAAATTTACGGATGCATTGTATGATTCATTTATAAAACTTGGCAACGAAATAAAATCATATCCCATTTGCAGAGAACCAGGAAGAGCAGCTTTAGGGTATAAATGTATTCCTTACAAAAAGAAATTTACAATTGTGCTTATTGAATCAGAAAAAGAATTGATTATTTGTGAATTTATATCCTCCAAACTTATTTATTGGTAATACTATTTAGCCCGTAACTGCCGCTGAATAAAGTTACAAAAGATGATGGTAAGAACTACAGCTTGGCTTTATTCGTCGAGCCCGAACTCAAGCCCAATAGCGAACAAAAAGTTGAGCATATATTCGTCGCCCCGCCATATAGCCAAACCGCCTGTTGTACTAAACCTTCGGTAGTTTGAGAAGCCTCTGATTAAAGTCAGAGGCTTTTGTTTTGCAGGATTGTTCACTTAAAAAAAACAGATATGCAAAA
>JAYWCV010000079.1:0-21533 GCA_043780275.1 Chitinophagaceae bacterium | reverse complement strand
GCATACAAAAAAGCACATCCTAAAGCATAAGTTAATAAGTTACTAATCCATCAGATTTTCATGAATAATTCTTGGGAATGAGAGCATCTTTGACTATCTTCATAAGGAACAAAAAAAAACTTATGTAATATTTATTTCCCCCTTTTAAAATTAGTTCTTTATTTATTATTCACTTTTAAATGCGATTTTTATGAACATAAACATTCAGACTGTGCACTTTGATGCGGACGAAAAATTAACAGAGTATATAAATCGTAAACTCGACAAACTAAATACTTTTCATGACCGAATCATCAAAGTAGATGTGTTTCTGAAACTCGATAATGTGGTTCATACCATAAAAGATAAGGTCGCTGAGATCAGAGTCCAGGTACCCCGTCATCAATTCTTTGTAAAAGCTTCCAGTAAATCATTCGAAGATTCATTTGATAATGCGTTTGAATCCTTAGTTTCACAGGTTGTACGAAAAAAAGAAAAGCTTTATTCTTAACCATATTTTAAGACCTCCATCGAGGTCTTTTTTTTTGCGAAAAAAAAAACAATAAATATTCTTTTCAATTTTTTTGTATTTAACATTTTCCATTACCTTTGCCTTCCCAAAAAAGAGGGGTAGTTCTTAATTTTCAGTTTTTTATATAAAAAACGCCACCTTAGCTCAGATGGTAGAGCAACTGATTTGTAATCAGTAGGTCGCTGGTTCGACTCCTGCAGGTGGCTCATTCTTTTTCTTTAATAATTAGATTAAGAAATGGGCAGGTTCCAGAGTGGCCAAATGGGGCGGACTGTAAATCCGCTGTCTTTCGACTTCAGAGGTTCGACTCCTCTCCTGCCCACTTTATTCGCAATAGCTTAGCAAGCAGTAGCGGAAGTTCTTTGAATTATTAATTAATAATTATTAATTAATAATTGTATGCGGGAGTAGCTCATTTGGTAGTCCGCCGCAGGCGGATCCAAGCAATAGATGAAAAGTTCTTTTAAATAAAAATATTTAAGCGGGAGTAGCTCATTTGGTAGAGCGATAGCCTTCCAAGCTATAGGTGGCCGGTTCGAGCCCGGTCTCCCGCTCATTTTAAAATCGTTGGTTTTCCATAATAGATGACCGACCTTCGATTTATCAAGCCATTGTAGCTCAGTTGGTAGAGCACTTCCTTGGTAGGGAAGAGGTCGTCGGTTCGATTCCGATCAACGGCTCTTGTAATTGTATAATTTTATTATACAATTCATAAAAAAAAGAAGTGTAAGATGCAACAAAAGTTAAAAACAGATGTTGCTGATGACAGCATAATAGTTCCGGATGGTAATGCCTGATGGATTTTTTACTTAACATTGTTAAAACACAATTAAAAACAAATAAAAATGGCAAAAGAGAATTTTAAAAGGGATAAACCCCACGTTAATGTTGGTACAATTGGTCACGTTGACCACGGTAAAACAACTTTAACTGCCGCTATCACCCATATTTTGTCAAAAAAAGGTCTGGCGGAAAAGAAAAACTATGATGAAATTGATGGTGCACCCGAAGAAAAAGAAAGAGGTATTACCATTAATACAGCTCACGTAGAATATGCAACAATTAATCGTCACTATGCTCACGTTGACTGTCCAGGTCACGCGGACTATGTAAAAAATATGATTACCGGTGCTGCCCAAATGGACGGTGCTATCCTGGTTGTAGCTGCAACTGATGGTCCAATGCCACAAACGAAAGAGCACATTCTTTTGGCACGTCAGGTAGGTGTACCTCAAATCGTTGTTTTCATGAACAAGGTTGATTTGGTAGATGATCCTGAATTATTAGAATTAGTTGAAATGGAAATCCGTGAGTTATTAACTTCTTATGGATTTGACGGTGATAATACACCAATTATCCAGGGTTCTGCAACGGGTGCTTTAGCTGGTGAAGAGCAGTGGGTTGCTAAGGTTGAAGAGTTAATGGATGCTGTTGATAGCTATATTCCATTGCCTCCTCGTCCGGTTGACATGGCTTTCTTGATGAGTGTAGAGGATGTATTCTCCATCACTGGTCGTGGAACTGTTGCTACTGGTCGTATCGAAAGAGGTCGTATCAAAGTTGGTGAAGCAGTTGAAATCGTAGGATTGATGGATGCTTCATTACACTCTACAGTAACAGGTGTTGAAATGTTCCGTAAATTATTAGATTCCGGAGAGGCTGGAGATAATGCAGGATTATTATTACGTGGTATTGAGAAAACTCAAATCCGTCGTGGAATGGTTATCTGTGCTCCAAAATCAATCACACCACATACTGAATTCAAAGGTGAAGTTTATGTATTAAGCAAAGAAGAAGGTGGACGTCATACCCCATTCTTTAACAAATACCGTCCTCAGTTCTATTTCCGTACTACGGATGTAACTGGTGAGTGTGAACTTCCTGCAGGAACTGAAATGGTAATGCCTGGTGATAACACAAATTTACATGTTACGTTGATTCAGCCAATTGCGATGGAGAAAGGATTGAAGTTTGCGATTCGTGAAGGTGGACGTACTGTAGGTGCTGGTCAGGTTACTGAAATTTTAAAATAAAAGCCCCCTAAATCCTCCGAAGGGGGACTTTGCGGAAGCTTTACTATATCTTTGCAAAGTACTTAGGCGGTAAGCTTAGGTACTTTGCTTTTTAGAAAAGTTCTTTAATATTATTACAGTCTTCGTAAGCCCCTCCTTTGGAGGGGTTTGGGGAGGCCATTTACGGGCATGGTGCAACGGTAGCATACGGGTCTCCAAAACCTTTGATGGGAGTTCGAATCTCTCTGCCCGTGCAAAGGAAAATAAATTTCGAAAGCAGATAAAATATCAAAATTCAAACAATGAATAAGATCGCCACAATTTTTAAAGACTCTTATACTGAGCTGGTTGAAAAAGTCACCTGGCCTACCTGGGAGCAATTGCAACAATCTACAATGATAGTTTTGATTTCAACTTTATTGATCACTTCAATTATCTGGATAATGGATTTCAGTGCTGGTGGACTTATAAAGTTTTTATATAAATTCTTTTAAGAAATGGATACTACAAACATTGAAAACATTCAGGAAGAGCAACTTAATGAACAGGAAACCAAGTGGTATGTTCTACGGGTTGTTAGCGGAAAAGAGAGAAAGGTTAAGGAGTATTTAGATAAAGAAATAGCCCGTAGCGAGTGGAGTAAGATTGTAAAACAAGTATTTCTTCCGGTAGAAAAAGTTTATAAAGTGGTAAGCGGTAAGAAAGTGATGCGTGAAAGGAATTATTACCCAGGCTATGTAATGATTGAAATTGAAGATGGTAAATTAAGAGATGATTTGAGAGATACTGTTCGAAGTGTTCCTAATGTTATTCATTTTTTAGGTAAAGAAGATCCAATCGCATTAAGAAGGGCAGAAGTAAATAAGATGCTAGGCAAAATGGATGAAATGGCTGAATCTGGCGGTTTAGGAATGAGTGAACCGTTCATCATTGGGGAGACTATCAAGATTATCGAAGGACCTTTCAACGATTTCAACGGTGTAATTGAAGAAGTGAATGACGAGAAAAAGAAATTAAAAGTTACTGTGAAGATATTTGGACGTTCTACTCCGGTTGAACTAAATTATATGCAAGTAGATAAAATAAGCTAGTTAGTTTTAAAATATGTTAAAGCCATTTGCCTTCGGTAGATGGCTTTTTTTTATTCATTTCAATAAATATTTTTTGATTAAGTTGCTTTTTACTACTTTTGCGCTCCCCAAGAAGTTCTTTAGAAATCTGCCGATGGCGGAAATAGGAATTTGGGAGACTCAGTAAACTATGCAAATAGAAGAACAGTCGTTAACACCAAAAAAGATTAAAATATGGCAAAAGAAATCACTGGCTATGTGAAGCTACAGTGTAAGGGTGGCCAGGCCAACCCTGCACCTCCAATCGGTCCTGCATTAGGTTCCAAAGGATTAAATATCATGGAATTTTGCAAGCAATTTAATGCTCGTACACAGGACAAAATGGGAAAAGTTCTCCCGGTATTAATTACAGTTTATGCAGATAAGTCTTTCGACTTTATCATTAAAACACCTCCAGCTGCTGTTCAATTAATGGAAGCATCTAAAATACAGAAAGGCTCTAAAGAGTCCAACCGTATTAAAGTTGGTAAAGTAAGTTGGGATCAGATTGAAGTTATCGCCAAAGATAAAATGGCTGATCTGAACAGTTTTACTGTTGAAAGTGCGATGAGAATGGTTGCCGGAACGGCACGTAGCATGGGTCTTACTGTAACCGGTAAAGCTCCTTCTGGAAATTAATGGTTGAACCCTTTAAATTGAATTAAAATGGCTTTCATAAGCAAAAAAAGAAAAACAGCGAATTCAAAAGTAGACAAGAACAAACTGTATTCATTAGTCGAAGCATCTTCGATTGTGAAAGAAGTGAGTACTTGCAAATTTGACGCTTCTGTAGATTTACATATCCGCCTGGGTGTCGATCCTAAAAAAGCAGATCAGGCAATTCGTGGTACGGTAACCTTACCACATGGTACTGGTAAAACAAAGAAGGTTTTGGTTCTTTGTACGCCAGAACATGAGGCTGCTGCCAGAGAAGCAGGTGCAGACCATATTGGTTTGGATGATTATATCAAGAAAATTGAAGGTGGATGGGTAGATATTGATGTAATCATCGCCACTCCATCTGTAATGCCTAAAATTGGTAAACTAGGTAAAGTATTAGGACCTCGTAACTTGATGCCTAATCCTAAAACGGGTACAGTTACTAATGATGTAGCAACGGCAGTTAATGATGTAAAAGGTGGTAAAATTGCTTTTAAGGTTGATAAAGCAGGTATCATACATGCTTCAATAGGAAGGGTAAGTTTTTCTGATGAAAAAATTACTGAAAATTGCAAAGAGTTGATCAATGCAATCGTTAAAGCAAAACCTTCTACAGCTAAAGGAACTTACCTGAAAGGTGTAAGTATGGCTAGCTCAATGAGCCCTGGTATCTACATTGACACTAAAACTTTTGTTCACTAAAATGCATTGCATTTAAAAAATAATTATCATGACGAAAGAACAAAAAAATGAAGTAATTGAATTGTTGAAAGGAAAGTTCAATCAATACAGTAATTTTTATATCACCGATACAGAATCTTTGACCGTTGCTCAAATTGGTCAATTACGCAGAGCTTGTTTCAACAAGAATGTTGAAATGAAAGTTGCCAAAAATACATTAATCAAAAAGGCATTAGAGTCTTTGGATGCTGAGCGTTATGCGGGTGTTTACGAATCATTGAATAACGTAACTGCATTAATGTTTTCTGATAATCCTAAAGAGCCAGCTGTTATCCTTAGCTCTTTCCGTAAGGAAACTAAAAAGGAAAAGCCAGTTTTAAAAGCAGCCTTTATTAATGGCGATGTATTTACCGGCGATAATAGCCTGGTTGCTTTAACTAATATCAAAACGAAGAATGAATTAATCGGAGAAGTTATCGGATTGTTGCAATCTCCTGCGAAAAGAGTTATTGCTGCATTACTTAACCATGCTGAAAATGGTAGTACTGCACCAGCAGCAGTTGTTGCTGAAACGGTGGTTGTTTCTGAAGTAGTTGCTGAAGTAGCTATTGAAGCTCAGCCAGAAGTTGCACCAGAAGCTACGATTGAAGAAACAAAAGCTGATGATACGGAAGCTTCAACTGATAGTAACGAAGAAACAGCACCTGTAGCAGAATAATTTGATGTATGAACTAGGATGTTCTTTAAAAATGATCATCTGAAACCTAACATAAATCCCAGGCCTGAGGGAAAATAAAGGCAAAATTTTTTTAAACCTTCCGCTGGATCCGCCTGAGGTGGATATGAAAGTGGAAAAAATTTTAAACTTATGGCAGACGTAAAACAATTAGCAGAACAATTAGTAGGCCTTACTGTAAAAGAAGTACAGGAATTGGCTGATTTTCTAAAAGCAGAGTATGGTATTGAGCCAGCTGCTGCAGCAGCAGTAGTAGCTGCAGGTGGTGGTGCTGCTGAAGTAGCTGAAGAAAAAACATCTTTTGATGTAATCTTAAAAAGCGCTGGACCATCTAAACTTACTGTAGTTAAAGTGGTTAAAGAATTAACCGGATTAGGATTGAAAGAAGCTAAAGATTTAGTGGACTCAGCTCCTAAGCCTGTAAAAGAAGCAGTTTCTAAAGCAGAAGCTGATGAAGTTGCTGCAAAATTAACGGAAGCTGGTGCTGAAGTTGAGATTGCTTAATTTCAACCTTCCAATAAATTTGAAACCCCCGATTTTCGGGGGTTTTTTATTGCACTTTAATATAAGGTTTAATTTTTTCCAGAACCTCTTCACTAATCAGATTGATTTTTAACAGTTCCTCAATTTTCATGAATAAACCATGTTGAGTCCTGTATTCAACGATTGCATTTGCTAATGTCCATTTAATGTATGGATGATTTTTCATTTCATCTTTTGAGACCGCATTTATATTAAACTTTTCAATTGAATTATCAGTAATGATTAATCTTGTTTTGATCTTCTGAAAAGTAGAATCGGGTAGTGCATAAACCTCTGCTATCTGATTTACTGAATAAAATCCGCCCAGTTTTTCTCTGAATTGAATGATTCTCTGTGCCAGCCTTGAACCTATACCAGGCAATGATATAAATGCAGTAGTATCTGCCAGATTGATATCAATATTTGAAAAATTGAATTTTATATTTCCAGTAGTTTCTAATTTTTCAGTAGTTGAATTATTCTTATTTTCTTCTACATAATTTTTATTTGTGGAATGAATTTTTATATATGAAAATAGACGTTCATAATCCTTAGATGCAAATCCATAGATTTTTTTCAAATCTTCTTTTTTATAAAAACGTCCACCCTTCGATAAATAATTTTGTATGGTTTTTATTGTCCTGTCTCTGATTCCAAGTTTTACCCAGCTTTCAATACTTAATGTATTCGGATCGAATTCAAACAGCTCATATGTAGATTCAGTATTTCTGGAACCAGTATTTCGGTCATATTGAAAATTAGTAGGGTTAACAGCTTCATTGTTATACTCCTTGTATTGCTTCTTAGTACTATCTTTTTCGTAAATAATCTGAATGTCTTTTATCAAAGAACTGTCAGAAAGTAAGCTTGAAAAAGAAGTGGACGGTTTATTGAAATAGGGGAATAACCATATCAAAAAAATCAAGATTAGCAATACAATTACTGCAATTCTTTCTTTTCTGGTAAAAGTCAAATAATCATTTATCCATTTCCTGGTATCCATTTGTTAACATTACTTAAATGTACTATCAATAATCTAGAAATTAATACCCCTTTAGTGGTATAAAATGGCCTCCATTTCATTATAAATTTTTCTTGTAATTCTCTTATTTATATGTACATTTGCAATCCTTTAATTTGGCCAATTACATTTTGACGTTACTAAACATTACTAAATAGCTGATATTCAGCTCCTTTTATTAATAATTTAATAATGGGATTATTATGTTTTTTGCGTCATATAACTCTTTAAACAGGTTAAAAAGTATGTCTTCAACAAAAATGAATCATCGGATTGACTTCGGAAAAATTAAACACTTAGCAGATGCGCCAGACCTTTTAGACATTCAGATTGAATCATTCAAAGACTTTTTTCAGTTAGAAACCACTCCGGACAAGCGTAATAATGAAGGCTTGTTTAAGGTTTTTAAAGAAAATTTCCCGATTACTGATACGCGGAATATTTTCGTTCTGGAATTCCTTGATTATTTCGTTGACCCTCCTCGTTACTCTATTGAAGAGTGTATGGAAAGAGGATTAACGTACTCTGTTCCCCTAAAAGCAAAAATGCGTCTTAGTTGTAATGACGACGAGCATATTGACTTCCAAACAATAGTTCAGGATGTGTTTTTGGGTAATATCCCTTACATGACTCCTCGTGGTACTTTTGTTGTCAATGGTGCTGAACGAGTTGTTGTTTCACAATTACACCGTTCTCCGGGTGTTTTCTTCGGACAATCAGTTCACCCCAATGGAACAAAAATATATTCTGCAAGAGTTATTCCTTTCAAAGGAGCTTGGATGGAATTTGCAACCGACATCAATAATGTGATGTTTGCATATATCGATCGGAAGAAAAAATTTCCGGTTACTACTTTATTGCGTTCTATTGGTTTTGAAACAGACAAGGATATCCTTGAATTGTTTGGTATGGCTGATGAAATAAAGTGTACTAAAAAAACCTTACAGGAATCTTTAGGTCGTCGTTTAGCTGCCCGTGTTTTAAGAACCTGGGTTGAAGATTTTGTGGATGAAGATACCGGTGAAGTTGTATCTATCGAAAGAAATGAAATTCTTTTGGAAAGAGATTCCGTTTTAAATGAAGAAGCAATTGAATTAGTTGCAGAGATGGATATCAAAAGTATCTTCCTGCAAAGAGAAGACGTGGGTGGAGATTATGCAATTATCTACAACACATTAAATAAAGATACTTCGAACAGTGAACTGGAAGCCGTTCAGCATATTTACCGCCAATTACGTGGTGCAGATGCGCCGGACAATGAAACGGCTCGTGGTATTATTGATAAATTATTTTTTAGCGATAAGCGATACGATTTAGGAGAAGTGGGTCGTTATAAAATCAACCGTAAGTTGAATATCGATTCTCCTCTTAAACAAAAAACATTAACGAAAAGTGATATCATTGAGATAGTAAAATATCTTGTTCGCTTAACCAATGGTAAAGCCGATATTGATGATATCGATCACTTGAGCAATCGTCGTGTTCGTACAGTAGGGGAGCAATTATTTGCTCAGTTTGGTGTTGGTCTTTCACGTATGGCTCGTACTATCCGCGAAAGAATGAACGTACGTGACAATGAAGTTTTCACACCGGTTGATCTGATCAATGCAAGAACATTATCATCTGTTATCAATTCGTTCTTTGGAACTTCTCAGTTGTCTCAATTCTTAGATCAGACAAACCCACTTTCTGAAATTACACACAAGCGTCGTATTTCAGCACTGGGGCCAGGTGGTTTAAGTCGTGAAAGAGCTGGTTTCGAAGTTCGAGATGTACACTATTCTCACTATGGTCGTTTATGTACTATTGAAACACCGGAAGGACCGAATATTGGATTGATTTCTACACTTTGTGTTCATGCTACTATTAATGATATGGGATTCATAGAAACTCCTTATCGTAAAGTGAATGACAGTAAAGTGGATATGAAGAAATTGGTTTTCCTGAGTGCCGAAGAAGAAGATAGTGCAAAGATTGCACAAGCAAATTCTGAATTAAGTGATAAAGGAGAATTTGTGCAGGATAAAGTTGCCTCTCGTCAAACAGGTGATTTCCCGATTCTTGATAAAGGCGATGTCGAATTTATGGACGTTGCTCCCAACCAGATTGTTGGTTTGAGTGCATCCTTGATTCCATTCCTGGAACATGATGATGCCAACCGTGCTTTGATGGGGTCAAACATGCAACGTCAGGCAGTTCCATTAATTCGTCCTGACAGTCCGATTGTAGGAACAGGATTAGAAGGAAAGGCAGCACGTGATGCGAGGATTCAGATTCACGCAGCCGGTGATGGTGTTGTAGAATATGTAGATGCAAACGAAATTCATGTTCGATACAATCGGAATGAAGTAGAAAAGCTGGTAAGTTTTGAAGAAGATCTGGTTGTTTATAAATTAACCAAATTCATTAAAACGAACCAGGAGACAAATATTAACTTAAAGCCAGGTGTTATAAAAGGGCAGAAAGTAAAAAAAGGCGATTTCCTAACCGAAGGCTATGCAGTTGAAAAAGGAGAACTTGCTCTGGGTAAAAACTTAAAAGTGGCATTTATGCCATGGAAAGGGTACAACTTTGAGGATGCCATTGTAATCAGCGAAAGAGTAGTTCGTGAAGATTTATTTACTTCGGTTCATATTTCTGAATATGAATTGGAAGTTCGTGATACTAAATTAGGAGAAGAAGAACTTACCCCAGACATTCCAAACGTTTCGGAAGAAGCAACTAAAGATTTGGATGAGAATGGTATCATTCGTGTTGGTGCTCACATTAAAGAAGGCGATATCTTAATTGGAAAAATTACTCCGAAAGGAGAGAGTGATCCAACTCCAGAAGAAAAATTACTAAGAGCAATCTTTGGTGATAAAGCGGGTGATGCAAAAGATGCATCTTTGAAAGCACCAAACGGTGTAGAAGGTGTTATCATCGATAAAAAATTATTCCAGAGAGCTAAGAAAGATAAGTCTACAAAGGTTAAAGAAAAAGCAGTTTTAGAAAAGCTTGAGAAAGCTCATGAAATGAACATGATTACTTTGAAAGAAGTGATGGTAGAAAAACTGCTCTTAATACTGAAAGACAAATCCAGTGCTGGCGTTTCGAATAATTTTAGTGAAATGCTGATTGGTAAAGGAGCTAAATTTACTGCTAAGAACCTTTCCCAGGTTGATTTCATGAACGTGAATCCTTTAGGATGGTCTCATGATGCTACTATTGATGATCAGATCAATACGTTGATTCATAATTTCAGTATCAAGTATAATGAAGAATTAGGAAGATTCAAAAGGGAGAAATTCAATATCTCCATTGGAGATGAATTACCGGCTGGTGTATTGAAATTGGCAAAGGTTTATCTGGCTGTAAAACGGAAGTTGAAAGTTGGAGATAAAATGGCAGGACGACACGGTAACAAAGGTATTGTTGCTAAGATTGTTCGCCAGGAAGACATGCCATTTCTGGAAGATGGAACTCCGGTGGATGTTGTATTGAATCCATTAGGTGTACCATCTCGTATGAACCTTGGACAGATTTATGAAACAATCCTTGGATGGGCCGGTGAAAAATTGAATCTGAAATTTTCTACGCCAATATTTGATGGTGCTACCGTAGAAGAAATTGGAAAATATTGCGAGGAAGCAAATATTCCAATGTGGGGTCACACCTATTTATATGATGGAGAAACAGGCGACAAATTCCACCAGAAAGCAACTGTAGGTATTATTTATGTCATTAAGTTACACCATATGGTTGATGATAAAATGCATGCCCGTTCAATCGGACCATACAGTCTTATTACACAACAACCTTTAGGTGGTAAAGCACAATTTGGTGGACAGCGTTTTGGAGAAATGGAGGTTTGGGCACTGGAAGCATATGGTGCATCAAACATATTGCAGGAATTGTTGACACTTAAATCAGATGATATCATCGGAAGAGCTAAAACATACGAAGCAATTGTAAAAGGCGATAACATTCCAAGACCAGGCATTCCTGAATCATTCAATGTATTGGTTCATGAGTTAAGAGGTTTAGGATTGGATCTTAAATTCGACTAAGAAGTTCCATTTTCGTTGAGGTATCTTAATCAAACACTTTAAAATCGACTTAGACATATGTCATTTAGAAAAGAAAATAGACCGAAAGCAAGTTTCTCAAAAATCACCATTGGCCTTGCATCTCCTGATAATATTCTGGAGAGAAGCTTTGGTGAAATTTTAAAGCCGGAAACCATTAACTATCGTACGTATAAGCCTGAACGTGATGGCTTGTTCTGCGAACGGATTTTTGGACCTGTTAAAGATTACGAATGTGCTTGCGGAAAATATAAGCGTATCAGGTATAAAGGAATTGTTTGTGACCGTTGTGGTGTTGAAGTAACGGAAAAGAAAGTACGTCGCGAACGGATGGGTCACATTAAATTAGTTGTTCCAGTTGTGCATATCTGGTATTTCAAAAGTTTACCTAATAAAATTGGGTATTTACTTGGCATGAGTTCCAAGAAAATGGAAACCATTGTTTATTATGAAAGGTTTATAGTTATTCAGTCTGGTATCCGTGCGGATAAAGGACAGAATTTCGGTGACCTTTTAACCGAAGAAGAATATTTGGATATATTGGATACTTTACCCAAAGACAACCAATATCTTCCGGATGAAGATCCGAATAAGTTTATTGCTAAGATGGGTGCAGAAGCCATTCATGACTTATTAAAATTAATAAACCTGGATCAATTATCATTTGATCTTCGTAACTCCGCAGCAACAGAAACTTCTCAACAACGAAAAGCAGATGCCCTAAAGCGTTTGAGTGTTGTAGAAGCTTTCCGTGATGCAAATACAAGAATTAATAATCGTCCTGAATGGATGGTGATGCAATACATTCCGGTTATTCCACCGGAATTACGTCCATTGGTTCCTTTGGATGGCGGTCGTTTTGCTTCTTCCGATTTGAACGATTTATATCGTCGGGTAATTATTCGTAACAATCGATTAAAACGATTGGTAGAAATTAAAGCACCGGAGGTTATTCTTCGTAACGAGAAGCGTATGTTGCAGGAAGCTGTTGACTCGTTATTTGATAATTCAAGAAAATCAAATGCGGTTAAAGCTGAAGGTGGCCGTGCATTAAAATCATTAAGTGATGTATTAAAAGGTAAGCAAGGTCGTTTCCGTCAGAACCTTCTTGGTAAACGTGTTGACTATTCTGGTCGTTCGGTTATCGTAGTAGGACCTGAACTGAAATTACAGGAGTGTGGTTTACCAAAAGATATGGCTGCCGAATTATTTAAGCCATTTATCATTCGTAAGTTAATTGAAAGAGGAATCGTAAAAACAGTGAAGTCTGCCCGTAAACTGGTAGATAAAAAAGAAGCTGTTATTTGGGATATCCTGGAAAATATATTGAAGGGTCACCCGATTATGTTGAACCGTGCCCCGACACTTCACCGGTTATCTATTCAGGCATTCCAACCAAAATTGATTGAAGGAAAAGCGATACAGCTTCACCCATTGGTGTGTTCTTCATTCAACGCCGATTTCGATGGTGATCAGATGGCCGTTCACGTTCCTTTAGGTCACGCAGCAATATTGGAAGCACAATTGATTATGTTGGCTTCTCAGAATATCCTGAATCCACAAAATGGTACACCAATTACCTTACCTTCTCAGGACATGGTATTGGGTCTTTATTATTTGTCTAAAGGACTTAAATCAACCGAAACTGAAAAAGTAAGAGGTGAAGGAAAAGCATTCTATTCTCCGGAAGAAGTGATCATAGCTCACAACGAAGATAAAATTGACTTGCATGCCTGGATTAAGGTAAAAGTTAATATTCGTTTGGAGAATGGCGATTTAGTAAACAAATTAACCGACACTACAGTTGGCCGGGTAATTTTTAACCAAGTTGTCCCTCCGCAGGTAGGATTTGTAAATGCTTTATTGACAAAGAAAAATCTTCGGGAAATTATTGGAGATATCATTACAATTACGAACATACCAACAACGGTTAAGTTTTTGGATGCTATTAAAACGCTTGGTTTCCGAACGGCCTTCCGAGGTGGACTTTCGTTTAACGTAAGCGACTTGAAAGTTCCGGACGTTAAGGAGTCGATGCTTGAAACAGCAAAAGCTGAAGTAGATGAGGTTTGGGAAAACTACAATATGGGTCTTATTACCAACAACGAGAGATACAATCAAATCGTTGATATCTGGAGCCGTGTAGATACTAAGCTTACAGAAACTTTGATCTATGAATTAAGTAACGATAAACAAGGTTTCAACTCTGTATATATGATGTTGGATTCTGGAGCTAGAGGTTCCAAACAACAGATTAAACAGTTGGCAGGTATCAGAGGATTGATGGCTAAGCCTAGAAAATCTGGTTCTACCGGTTCTGAGATTATTGAAAATCCGATTCTTTCCAACTTTAAAGATGGATTGAATGTATTGGATTACTTTATCTCTACGCACGGTGCCCGTAAAGGTTTGGCGGATACAGCACTTAAAACGGCCGATGCAGGTTACTTAACCCGTCGATTGGTTGACGTTTCGCAGGATGTGGTTATTACCGAAGAAGATTGTGGTACACTGAGAGGTATTGCTACATCTGCTTTAAAAGATAATGAGGATATTATTGAACCATTGTCAGATAGAATTCAAGGTCGAACATCTTTACATGATGTATTAGATATTGTAAGTTTAGACGTATTGGTTGCCGGTGGTTCTGAAATCACCGATTCAATTGCAAAGAAGATTGAAGAATCAGGAATAGAAGTTGTAGAGATTCGTTCTGTATTAACTTGTGAAAGCCGTCGTGGTGTTTGTGTTAAGTGTTATGGAAAAAATCTGGCTACCGGAAATATTACTCAAAAGGGTGATGCTGTAGGAATTATTGCAGCGCAGTCAATTGGTGAGCCGGGTACACAGCTTACACTTCGTACTTTCCACGTAGGTGGTGTGGCAGGTTCTACTTCAGTTGAATCTTCATTGCTTTCGAAATTCGATGGTACCATGATTTTTGATGGCTTACGTACAGTAACCGTAGAAAATGCTGAAGGATCTAAAGTTCAGGTTGTTATCGGTCGTACCGGTGAAGTAAGAAACATGGATGTAAAGAATGATCGTTTATTGAATGTAATGAACATTCCATACGGGGCCATTTTAAGTGTAAAAGACGGACAGAAAGTAATAAAAGGAGATACGGTTTGTACTTGGGATCCATATAACAACGTAATCATTGCAGAGGTAGATGGTCTGGTACATTTTGAAAATGTATTAGATGGTATTACTTATAGAGAAGAGTCTGATGAGCAAACAGGTCACCGTGAAAAAGTGGTAATTGAAACAAAAGACAAAACCAAAATCCCTTCTATTATCTTGATGGGTAAAGAAGAGAAATCATATAACCTTCCAACGGGTAGTCATATCATCGTTAATGAAGGCGATAAAGTTAAAGCTGGTAAAGTATTAGTTAAGATACCACGTGTACTTGGAAAACTTAGAGATATCACTGGAGGTCTTCCTCGTGTTACCGAATTATTCGAAGCACGTAACCCAAGTAATCCGGCAGTTGTAACTGAAATTGATGGAGTTGTTTCCATGGGAGCAATTAAAAGAGGTAACCGTGAAATTATCATTGAAGCAAAAGATGGTATTACACGCAAGTATCTTGTTCCATTAACAAGACAGATTCTTGCACAGGAAAGAGATTTCGTAAAAGCAGGAACTCCGTTATCTGATGGACAGATTGCACCGAATGATATCTTAGCTATACGTGGACCATTTGCAGTTCAGGAGTATGTTGTAAATGAAATTCAGGAAGTATACCGTTTGCAGGGTGTAAATATCAATGACAAACATATTGAAGTAATCGTTCGTCAGATGATGCGTAAATTATCCATTGTAGATCCTGGTGATACTAAATTCTTAGAAGGCGATTCAGTTGATAAGTTTGAATTTGTAGAAGAGAATGATTGGGTGTATGACAAAAAAGTTATAACCGAAGCGGGTGATTCTACACATTTCCGACCTGGTCAGATTGTAAGCTTACGGGAATTAAGAGAAGAGAATTCTATACTTAGACGGAATGATAAAAAGTTGGCTGAGCACCGTGATGCAAATCCGGCAACATCCACTCCAACATTATTAGGTATTACCAAAGCATCGTTGGGTACGCAAAGTTGGATTTCTGCTGCTTCGTTCCAGGAAACAACCAAGGTTCTTTCTCAGGCTGCCATCAATGGAAAAGCTGATCCTATGTTAGGGTTGAAAGAGAATGTAATCACTGGTCATCCGATTCCGGCTGGTACAGGTTTACGTGAATTTGAAAACACGGTTGTAGGAAGTAAAGAAGAATACGAAGTGTTACAAACCACACGTGAAGTGATGAATTTTGATGAAGTAGAATAAAAAAAGCATTAAAAATTAAAGTAATAAATAGGGAGTAATTTTTTGCTTCCTATTTTTTTAGTCTGTTAAGTGTTTCATAAAGTGTTTTAGACGTTTTAACTTAGCAACTAAATCCCTGTTAATTTGTAAAAAATAGAAAATGAAAAACTGGTTATTGGCATCAAACATCGTTTTACTTGTACTTGTTGGAATACTTTTTTACCTGCATTTCAATTCAGGTAGTTCAAAGCCACAAAAGAATAATATTGCTTCATCTAAATTTTCATCTGATGGGAATGTATTTAAAATTGCCTATTTTGAAATGGACTCTGTTGAAAATAATTTTTATATGGTCAAAGAGATGAAAGCGGAATTGAATAAAAAGGAAGATGCAATTTCCAATGAATTAAGCAGATTGGAAAAAGATTTTCGGGCTAAAGGAAATGAATACCAAAGCAAAGCAGAATCTATGACAGCTGTTCAGGGAGAAATGGCGAACAAGGATATGATGCAAATGCAACAGCAGATACAAAGCAGAAAACAAGCACTTGACCAGGAGTACCAGGATTTTTTGATGAGAAAAACAAGAGAAGTAAAAGGCAAGATTGAAGATTATCTAAAAATATTTAATTCGGATAAAAGATATTCATACATCGTTGCATACGAACCGGGTTTATTTTACTTCCGGGATACATTGTACAATATTACCAGTGAACTTGTAAAAGGATTAAATGAAATGAAGAGTCCTTCGAAAGGGAAAAAATAAAAAATGAAAGGTCCGAAAGGACTTTTTTTATTAATAGCATTCATGGATTTCAAATTGTCGTTTAACGTTAGGGTTGCCAACCTTTGAAATTCGACTACCGGGTAGGAATTATCTTTTCAAAGGTTGGCAACCCTAAACAACATTTTGAAATGCACCTCTTGCTTTTCAATTCCACTTTTATGTTTATCTTGACAACCAAAATCTAACTGTACATATGTCAGCACAATCTACATTCAAACAATCCCTGAGTTTATTTGATGCAACCATGATCGTGGCCGGATCCATGATTGGTTCCGGAATTTTTATTGTAAGTGCCGACATTGCAAGAAATGTGGGTAGTGCAGGTTGGCTTATTGCGGTATGGGTCATCACCGGTATTATGACTATTATAGCTGCCGTTAGTTACGGCGAATTAAGTGGGATGTATCCCAAAGCAGGTGGTCAATATGTTTATCTGAAGGAAGCCTATAATCCGTTGATGGGATTTCTGTATGGCTGGAGTTTTTTTGCAGTCATTCAAACTGCTACTATTGCTGCGGTGGGTGTGGCTTTTGCAAGATTTTCTGCATATCTATTTCCCGTACTAAGCGAAAAAAATATGTTGGCCGATTTTGGATTTATGACCATTTCTGCAGCACAGATTACGGCAATCATTTTGATTTTTTTATTAACACTTATAAATACTCGCGGTATTAAAGAAGGTAAATTGATTCAAACCACTTTTACATCAGCCAAAATAATAGCATTGGTTGGTCTGACTTTGTTGGGCTTTTTTTTAGTAAAAGAAAGTTTCTGGGATCAGAACTGGCAAACAGGAATGAATGCCATGAAAGATCTGGGAGAAGGAGGAGCAGGTTCTGTGCCTACAACTTGGCAACCCATTTCGGGTTCATTATTAATGGGGGCTATAGCTGCAGCGATGGTAGGATCTGTGTTTAGCAGTGATGCGTGGAACAATGTCACCTTTATTGCCGGTGAAGTAAAAAACCCACATCGCAATATCGGCCTGAGTTTATTTTTAGGAACCTTGCTTGTTTGTACATTATATGTAGCGGCAAACCTGATGTATCTGAATGCCATGCCACTGAATGAAATTGCATTTCCACATGAAGACAGATTGGCTGTATCTGCTGCCAATCATATTTTCGGGCAGAGCGGAATGGTCATCATTGCTTTGTTAATTATGGTTTCAACATTTGGTTGTAATAACGGGTTGATTCTTGCCGGTGCCCGTGTGTATTATACCATGGCGCAGGATAAATTATTTTTTAAAAAAGCCGGTGAATTAAATAAAAATGCGGTGCCACAAAATGCATTGTGGGCACAGTTTATTGTTGCATCATTATTATGTTTGAGTGGCCGTTATGGCGACCTGTTGGATATGATTGCCTTTGTCGTTGTTGTTTTTTATGTGTTAACTATCATCGGCATTTTTATACTCCGTAAAAAACAACCGGATATGGCAAGGCCATACAAGGCTTTTGGATACCCGGTTTTACCAATCATTTATATTATAATGGGGACTGCTTTTTGCATCACACTATTAATTTATAAACCTACTTATACCATCTGGGGTTTAGGTATCATGTTATCAGGTATACCATTATATTATTATGCCGTTTCGCAACAAAAAAAATAATAACGACTTTTGCAGCATGGAAGATCTGAAAAATTTATTCAATTCGTTTAATCGTATTAAAGTAGCCGTATTGGGTGATGTGATGCTCGACACCTATATGTGGGGGCATGTTGAACGCATTTCTCCCGAAGCTCCGGTGCCAATTGTTTCTGTAGATAATAAAGAATACCGGATTGGAGGCGCAGGTAATGTTGCTTTGAATGTAAGTTCATTGGGAGCGGAAGTTTTTATTTTGTCGGTAATGGGAGAGGATGAGAATGCGGATAAACTGGAAACGCTGTTTAAAGAAAATAATATCAAGACCACTTATTTACTAAAAAGCAAGGACCGGTTAACAACTAATAAAACAAGAATTATTTCCCGCAATCAGCAAATGATGCGGTTGGATGCTGAAATCAGTAAGGACCTTTCAGTGGCGGATGAAAAAAAATTATTGGAAAAAATTGAAGCTTTATTAAAAAAGGAAAAACCGGATGTGTTGATTTTTGAAGATTATAATAAAGGAGTGTTAACGGAAAAGTTAATCCGGGAAACTATTGCACTTTGTAAAAAATCAAAAGTGATTTGTACCGTAGATCCAAAAAGGAAAAACTTTTTTTCTTACAAAGGAGTCGACATATTTAAACCCAATCTGAAAGAAGTGAAAGAAGGATTGAATTTATTAATAGATCATGTAGAGCTGCGGCAATTAAAAAATATCCATAAGGAACTGAATGCAATCCTTGATCATAAGATTTCTTTTATAACTCTTTCTGAAAAAGGAGTTTATTATCAGCAGGATGAAAATGCATCAATCATTCCATCACATTTTAGAAATATTACCGACGTGTCGGGAGCCGGAGATACGGTGATAGCAGTAGCCTCATTGGTTTATGCTGTTTCCAAAAACATCCATTTGATGGCAGATATAGCCAATATTGCCGGTGGCTTGGTTTGTGAAGAAGTAGGCACTATGGCCATCAATAAGGAGAAATTATTGAAGGAATGTGAATTGTTGCTTTCCTGAAAATATTAATAACCAATAGCCTGTTTTTATTCATTAATAAGAAGTTGGTCCCCTAACATATAAAAAATGTCAAAATTTACAATAGCTATACATGGTGGTGCCGGAACAATAGTAAGGTCTTTGATGACTGAACAAATGGAAGCAGCGTATAAAGTAGCTTTAAAAAATGCATTAGATGATGGATACAATGTTTTGCATGCATCAGGATCTGCAGTGGATGCTGTCAAGGCGGCGGTTATTTCTTTGGAAGATAATATACTTTTTAATGCCGGTCGCGGTTCGGTTTTTACGAAAGAAGGATTTCACGAAATGGATGCAGCCATTATGGATGGATCTAATTTGAATGCCGGTGCTGTAGCAGCAGTCCGGAATATTCGTAACCCGATAGTGCTTGCAGCTGAAGTGATGTATAACAGTAATCATGTTATGTTGAGTGGCAACGGTGCAAATGAGTTTGCAAAAAAACAAGGAGTAGTTTTTGAGCCGGATGAATATTTTTTCTCCCAATTCAGATTCGATCAATGGAATTTAATTCGGCATTCCGATTCGTATGCCTTAGATCATTCAAATGCAAAGGATGGTTTAAGTTTCGAAGATAAAAAATTCGGCACAGTAGGTGCGGTAGCTTGTGATGAAAAAGGAAATATTGCAGCGGCTACCAGTACCGGTGGTATGACCAATAAAATGTATGGTCGAATTGGTGATAGCCCGTTGATTGGTATTGGTACGTATGCAAATAATAATACCTGTGCCATCAGTTGTACAGGTCATGGAGAGCCTTTCATACGTGCTGTAACAGCCTATGATGTAAGTTGTTTAATGGAATATAAAGGGTTGTCCTTATCCGAAGCTGTTAATAAAGTAGTGCATGAAAAATTGATTAAGATGGAAGGGGAAGGCGGTATGATTGCTGTGGATGCAAAAGGAAACCATGCGATGATGTTTAACAGCGAAGGGATGTATCGTGGATTTAGAAACAGTGATGGTTTGAATGAAATAGCTATTTACAAATAGACCTGAATTATATTTGCAGTCATGAAAAAATATGCCATTATAGTTGCAGGAGGTACTGGTGCCAGAATGGGCTCAACCATTCCTAAACAGTTTTTATTACTGAATAATAAACCTGTTTTATATTATACCCTGAAAGCATTTTTGGATGCTTATGAAGATCTGAAAATAATCCTTGTATTACCCATTGATTTCACGGATATGGGAACAGAGATTATGGATGGTTTTTTTGATTCATCAAGAATTCAGATTACTGCCGGTGGAGATAGTCGTTTTCAATCTGTAAAAAATGGATTGCAATTGATTGAAGAAGAGTCCATCATTTTTGTTCATGATGCAGTTCGTTGTTTAATCTCAAAAGATTTAATACAACGCTGTTATAGCCAAGCACTAGAAACCGGCACCGCGATTCCGGTTATTTCTTCAAAAGACAGTGTAAGGATAGTAAAAGAAGAAGAGAATGAGGCTATTGACCGCAACAATGTAAAACGGGTACAGACACCACAAACATTTCACAGTAAAATATTATTGCCTGCATATCAGATAGATTTCAAAGATAAATTTACCGATGAAGCATCCGTAGTAGAAGCTTACGGATTAAAGCTTTCATTGATCGATGGGGAAGAAAATAATATCAAGATCACCAACCCGGTTGATCTTTTATTTGCAGAAAAAATAATGGAAGAACTAAAGTTGCCATCATAGTTAAATTATTTCTTTAACCATTTTACATACCAGGGAAGCCGGTTAATTTTTAGTGCAGCATATTTTTCTTCCACTGCACCAAAACTACCATAGAAAAAAGCCAGGTTAGGGATATCTGAACCTTCAAAATCAAGCCATATATTTTTACCTGCATGGTCTTTTATAAAAGCATCAATCAATGCATGAGAGGCTCCAGTTGTTTTTCTAGGCCCGGATGAATCGCTTGGACGGGCATTGGAATGATTGCCCACCAGGATATAATAAGCCCTGCTGTGCGAAAAGAAAAATACGGCAGATGCCAGCAGTTCATTATTTGCAGAAACAATTCCGTAACTGATGGCTTTGTTTTTAGCTTTCAGAAGTTGAAACAATTTTGAAAAATTTTCAAATCCTTTATCTGCATTTTTATCAAAATGATGCGTCTGAATTTTTGCAAGTTGAATGATTTCTTCAACCGGAATATCTTTTTTTACAACACAATTTTGTTTGAAAGCTTTTTGAATATTTCGTTTGATATTATCCCGGTAGTTATCAAAAATTTCTGCGTAAGGTTTATGCAGGTCCAACACGAAATTGTTCCGTTGGTATACATTAAAAACAGGTATTGTAAAAACATTTGCGCTATTCAGAAAAATATCGGCGTACCGGAATTTTTCCGGAATAGCTTTTAAAAAATCATTCAGTATTCCGGCGTTCAGATCATTTCCAAAAACACCCAGTTGAGCTGTCAGGAAAGGTTGGTGTAAATAATATATGCCATACTTTTTATTCCAGGT
>JAYWCV010000078.1:0-4908 GCA_043780275.1 Chitinophagaceae bacterium | reverse complement strand
GAGAAATTCCAAACAGATTATGAACAGAAGAGAAAATTATTCAGAAGCGAATTTGGAATAGAAGATGATGTAATAGTGATTACCATTATTGGCAGGTTGGTACCCGTTAAAAACCATTCCTTGTTTCTGAAAGCTGTTAGTTATGTGTTGAAAAATTCGGATAAAAAAATTAAAGCTTTTATTGTAGGAGATGGCGAAACCAGGAAGGAGCTTGAGAGAAATGCGAACAGTCTTGGATTATCTTATTCAACAGAAGAAGACGAACTGCACCCTCATCCCCTGGTATTTACTTCCTGGCGAGCCGATGTGGATGTGATTAATGCCGGTTCTGATATTATTGCATTGACATCATTTAATGAAGGAACCCCGGTTAGCTTAATCGAAGCACAGGCAGCCAACAAACCAATAGTATCAACCAATGTAGGCGGAATACGGGATGTAGTTGTAGAAAATAAAACCGCATTGCTATCCGAAATAAATGACGTTTCAGGATTTTGTAGTAACTTATTAAAATTGATTGAAGATGATGAGTTAAGATCAAATTTAGGAAAGAATGGAGCAGAATTTGTTATGGAAAAATATAGTTACAAGCGATTAGTGAATGATATGTCTTTGTTATATCATGAACTTTTAATTAAGAAAAACAAATATGTTTTTTAGAAAAAAAATAAATGCCCCAGATTATGCTGTGGTAGGAACCGATATTCATTCTCATTTATTGCCCGGAATTGATGATGGCTCACCGGATTTATTTACATCCATCGAACTTATAAAGGGATTGAAGGCGTTGGGTTTTAAAAAATTAATTACTACACCCCATGTCATGTCCGACATGTATCCAAATACTTCAGAAATAATTTTAGAGAAATTGGAACTTGTTAAAAAGGCAATTGCTGAAGAAAGACTTGATATCGAAATTCATGCGGCTGCGGAATATTTTCTGGATACTCCATTCAAAGAAAACCTGGAGCAAAAGAAAAAATTACTCACGTTAAAAGATAATTATGTGTTGGTAGAGTTTTCCATGGCCAGCCCTCCGTTTGATTTAAAAGAAATACTTTTTGAAATGCAAATGCAGGGATATCAACCTGTCATTGCGCATCCCGAACGATATATTTTTGCTGAACATCATAAACAATTTTTTACCGAGCTGAAAGATGCTGGATATTCTTTTCAATTGAATTTGCTTTCTTTGAGTGGTTTTTATGGTATATCAGTTCATGATCTTGCAATCTATCTGATTAAAAATAAATTCTACAGTTTTGTTGGCTCCGACCTGCACAATCAAAAATACCTGGATGCACTATCGCATCATTCCATCACTCCTCATCTGGAAAAATTAATAGACTCAGGTACAATTCTAAATCCTTCGCTTTAATTATTTTTGTGGCCTCGCCAGGAATCCCCGCCCGAACGTACCGTTCGGTACGGGCGGGGAACCTGGATCTGGAGCTTCGGAGGCTCTTATACTATCCCCGTCCGAACGGAGTTCATCCGGGCGGACCCGTCCGAACGGAGTTCATCCGGGCGGACCCGTCCGAACGCCAGCCCGACTGAGCCATTCTGTCGGGGAGTTCATCCGGGCGGACATTGTACTACGAGGCCAATTTCTTTTTAAGAAATTTTCTTCCAGCTGCAGATTTGAAATATTTCTCTCTGGCAATTGCATCCGTTTCTGTCTCAAATTTTTCGAAATAAACAAGTATAAAGGGAATGAAGGGTCTGATTGATTCAGTCATACCAGTGTTGTGTTGAAGGATTCTATTTTCTAAATTTTTGCAGTGCCCTTTATAAAAGTAATCATGCTGAATGCTTTTAATCACGTATGTGTAAAACATAATTAAAGAATTGTGGCCTCGCCAGGAATCGAACCTGGATCTGGAGCTTCGGAGGCTCTTATACTATCCATTGTACTACGAGGCCCAGTGCTACTTATTTGATAAGATCTCCCACATTGGTTGTAAATATTTTTACAGCAATGGCCAGCAAAACTACACCAAAAAATTTACGTACAGCAAGCAATCCACCCGGTCCAAGAATTTTTGCTATCCGGTTCAGAAGTTTAAGAACTATATAGACAAAAATTAAATTCATCAAAATGGCGATGAAAATAGTCAGTTCATTATAATTTGCTTTTAACGACATGATGGTTGTCAGTGTACCGGATCCGGCTATCAGGGGAAATGCAATGGGCACCATAGTGCCGGCTTTGATATCTTTATCGGCTTTAAAGAATTCGAGTCCAAGAACCATTTCCAAACCCAAAATAAAAATTACAATTGACCCACCAACAGCAAACGATTTTACATCTAAACCAAGAATTTTTAAAAAAGGTTTTCCAAGAAAAAGAAACAGAATCATTAATGCACCGGAAATAAAAGTAGCTCTCAATTCCTGCATACCACCCATTTTTTGTTTTAATGAAATGAGTAATGGAATAGCGCCTAAAATATCGATTACGGCAAAAAGTGTAAATGTTACTGTTAGTATGGCTTCAAAATTCATTGGTTTTGTTTGAGTATGGTAAATATAATATTAGATTTCAAATATTATAAATCAAAAAAAAGACCCGGTTAAGGGTCTTTACATTTTATAATCTAAAACTGATTCCGGTATTCATATTAAATCGCCGGCTATTGTAACCCAATACATCAAAGTATTTTTGATTGCTGATGTTTTTTAAATCAATGAATGCTTTTAATCTTTTGCTGAACATATATTCTCCATATAAATTTAGGGTATAATAAGCCCCCAGTTTTTTGGGTGCAGAAGCATAGATTGGCTCCAATCGTTCACTGACAGACCGTACATTTAAATTGAAATAAAGCTGTTTTGATAACTGATAACCTGCCGTGAAGTTTACCGCATGTTGCGGCACACGGTAAAGACTGTTATACAGTGTGTCTTTGCTTAACTTGTTTCCGCTTGCATCAAACCCAGACTTGATTTCGCCTTTGGTAAAAGTATAGTTTGCATGGATAGTCAATTTGTCGATTTGATAAGATGTTTCCAATTCTACTCCTTGATTTATTTGCCTGCTTGCATTCTGGTATTCGCCGGTAAACCATGCCGGATTTGTGACTACATACTGTATAGCATTTTTGGTATTTCTATAAAAACCAACAACCCGGACATCCAATTGGTTTTTTGAAAATTGAAGACCCGTTTCATAAACCTGTGAATTTTCTGCTTCCAGATTTTTATTGCCGGAGTATGGATCAAAGAGCTGGTAAAGTGTTGGTGTTTTAAACGCGGAGTAAATATTTGCGAAAAATTTTGCGTGTTTATTTAAAGCAAAAAATGGATTAAATGTATACGTAAAATTATTTCCATACTCCGAATGGTTATTCCATCTGATACCCGATTCGATAGAAAAATTATTTTTCTGAAAATTGAAAGAAGCATACGGACTTATTTGAGAAGCGTTTGCCAATGTATCGCTCAACAAAGTATTATATGCACCGTAACTGCTAAATGACAAATAGCTTTGTTCTGTATTGTTTTTCCGAAAATCAATACCAAGAACAAGATGGCTGTTTCCCATTTTTTTATTGCCATATAATTCGGCAAAATGAGAAACTCCTTTATAAGTACTTTTTGAAAAATAAAAGAAAGGATTACCTCTGAAAACAGAATCATTCAGGTAGTTTCTTTCTGTATTGTTAAATTGATAATTGAAATTCACCACGGTATTTGATGTAGTATAAACCAACCCTGTATTTAATTGTTTGTTTGTATGTTGAGAAGTAAAATCTTTATCATCGTTAAATGCCGATTCATCCAAATCCGTATCGTACTTGCTATAGTTTCCGGAAAATTTTGCTTTCAGTTTTTCCGTTATTTTTTTGGTCAACCGCAGGCTGATATTTTTTTGATCGAACCCGTCTTTGTCAAATCCTTTTTTACCGGTTGAGTCATGTGCAGACGAAAATCCATCAGCACTGGTATTGCTTAACTGCAAATCGTAATTCAATGTTTTTGTTTTTCCGGCTACCCCAAAACTTTGATTAAACGTATTGTAGCTGCCCAACTGAATTGCGGCAGAAACCTGGGGATTTTTCGATACGTTTTTAGTAGTGATGATATTGATAACACCTGCAACCGCATCCGACCCGTAAAGTGTTGACTGGCCCCCTTTCAATATTTCAATTCTTTCTACCTGGCTAGTAGTAATCGAATTCAGATCAAAATAATTTGCCAATGCGGAAGGATCATATACGGGAATACCGTCCATTAATATTAATACGTTTCCGGCAGATGAACCCCGGATGCTTACTGTTTGATTGGTGCCGAGATTATTATTAGCACCAATAATGGTTGTACCCGAAACCGAATTAAGGATTTCCGGAATGGTTCTTCCGCTGTTTTGTTCCAACTGTTTTTTGTCTATGACCGTAATTACTTTACCGGTTTCACTTTGTTTACGAGGAAATTTCCCCACCGTAAAAACTACTTCGTCCAGTGATTTGTAAACACTGTCCTGTTGTGAAAAAATGGAGCTGCTGATTGTTAGAGCAGCCACAATCAAAATTTTTCTTTTCATTTTTTGAAAATTTTAAGTGACTGCTTCCGGTTAAAAAAAAGAGTGAAACATAAACGCCTTGAGGCTTTTACATTTCATGCCGTTCACCCGAAAGCTGAATGTTGTTAATATCATCTGGCAGGTCTTCTGACTTAAGCATTTACTTCACCTTCCCATTCGCCAGTGGCGAACAGTGGTAAGAAAGAAGTGACCCTGTACATTGTTCAACAGGGCTGCTTTTACAGCTACGGGGATAGTGCCGGATTTACACCGGCTTCCCTTTTAATTCCGAACATTCGGAGACCAAACGAGTGGCAAAGATAAAAATAGTTGGATGCCCGGCATGAATAGTTTTCAACAAAACATGTAAAACTTTATTTCTTTTT
>JAYWCV010000077.1:0-11271 GCA_043780275.1 Chitinophagaceae bacterium | reverse complement strand
CAAGGAGCTTAGATTGTTTCTAAATATTACTAAATCTTCCAATTGGAGATTCTGGCTTATGTCTAATGAGAGCAGTTGATTATTCCAAATATCTAAACTAATCAACTTTGGATAGTTGGAAACGTCAATGCTCGTTAAGGCATTACGGCCACAATCCAAACGTGTTAAATTCGGTTTAACGCCTAAATTAAGTGTCGTTAATAAATTGTTGTTGCAATACAAAACTGTCAAAGCTGTAAAATGCTCTATTCCAGACAGACTTGAAATGTTTTTATCGTTTACATTTAAACCTGTAATTGCAAGTGCTTCACATTTCTTGATATTCCCGTTCTTTCCGTTGGTATCAAATCCCAAATCGATTAAGGCTTGCTCAAAATTTGGATCAGGTATTGTAATGAGGTCATCACAATTTATTATCGGGCAGTTTGTATTATAACTTGCTGTAGCATCTTTAAACCAGTCTGATGGAATATTGTCAATAATATCGGCATCAACCTGTATACACATTAACGAAGGATTATACCTTGCATCAAAAGAACCATCAAGCCAAACGGGTCGTACAAGATTAGCGTTATTGCCATTGGCAATATTCAAATTCACCAGTTTATTATCAGCAAAATTTATAAACCTTAGTTTAGAATTAGCTGATATGTTCATTGAGGTTAACTTATTTGATGAACATAGTAATTCTTCTAAATTGAGGTTTTGGCTTAGATCTAAAGAGGTTAATTTATTTTGCCAAATATGTAATGACGCTAAATTGGGATACTTTGATACATCAATAGTTGTTAAGGAATTATCCCCGCAATGTAAGTCGATCAATTTTAAATTATTACCTAAATCAAGAGTGGTTAATAAATTATTATGGCAATATAAATATTGAAGGTTTGTAAAATGTTCTATCCCCGCCAGACTTGAAATATTTTTACTGTTTACATTTAAATTTGTTATTGCAAGCGCATCACATTTCTTGATATTTCCATTCAATCCGTTGGTATCAAATCCCAAATTGATCAAAGCCTGTTCAAAATTGGGATCGGGTATGGCTATTAAGTCGTTGCAATTAATGACCGGGCAGTTAGTATTATAACTTGCAGTAGCATCTATAAACCAATCTGCCGGAATGTTATTGATGATATTGGCATCAACTTTAATGCAACTTAACGCAGGATTATTCGTTGCATAAAATGAATAACCGGCCCAACCAGGTCCAGCAAAATTTATATTATTCCCATTGGCAATATTCAAATAGACAAGTTTGTTATTGGAGAAATTCATGAATTTCAATTTAACATTAACTGATATATCCAAAGATGTCAGCTTGTTTGAAAACATTATTAATTCTTCCAATTGAAGGTTCTGGCTTACATCTAATGAGAGCAATTGATTATTCCAAATATTTAAAGCAATCAAATTAGGGCAACTGGAAACATCAATGCTTGTTATTGCATTTCGGTCACAATTTAAATGAGTTAAATTTGGCTTATTCCCTAGGTTAAGAACCGTTAATAAATTGCTGTTGCAATGCAAATAAATCAAAGACTCAAAATGTTCTATCCCTGCCAGGCTTGAAATGTTTTTACCATTTACATTTAAATCAGTTATGGCATCCGCATCAATTTTCGAGATGGAAGAATTTATAACCCCGTCAGTATCGTAACCCAGATCGATTAAAGCCTGCTCAAAACGGGGGTCTGGAATAGCTACTAAAATGATTGGACAATTTGCATTATAATCTGCGGAGGCATCTTTAAACCAATGTGAAGGAATATTGTTGATGATACCTGCATCAACTTTTATACAACTTAACCTTGGATTACTACTTGCATCAAAAGAATACCCTGCCCAAGCAGGTCCCGAGAAATTTATATTATTCCCATTGGCAATATTCAGATTCACCAGATTATTGCCTGCAATATTCATAAACTTTAGTTTAGAATTAGCGGATATATTCATTTCGGCCAACTTGTTTGATGAACATAATAGCTCTTCTAAATTCGGGTTGCGGCTGATATCTAAAGAGGTTAATTTATTTTGCCAAATATGCAAGGACGCTAAGTTTGGGTTCTTTGATAAATCAATATTAGTTATGGAATTATCCCCACAATGCAAGTTGATCAATTTTGAATTATTACCTAAATCAAGAGTAGTTAGTAAATTATGATGGCAATATAAATATTGAAGGTTTACAAATTGTTCTATCCCCGCCAGACTTGAAATGGTTTTACCATTTACATTTAAATCAATTATTAAAAGGGCGTCACATTTCTTAATATTACCAGTAAGTCCGTTGGTATCATATCCCAAATCGATCAGGGCTTGCTCAAAATTAGGGTCTGGAATTGCAATTAAATCGTTACAATTAAGGATAAGGCAATAGGTATTATAATTTGCGGAAGGATCCTTAAACCAATCTGATGGAATATTGTTGATAATGCCTGCATCAACCTTTATACAGCTTAACCCGGGATTATATCTTGCATCAAATGAATAATCGGCCCAGCCGGGTCTCGAGAAATTTATATTATTCCCATTGGCAATATTCAGATTCACCAGATTATTGCCAGCAAAATTCATAAACCTAAGTTTAGAATTAGCGGATATGTTCATTGAGGTTAACTTGTTTGATGAACATAGTAATTCCTCCAATTTAAGGTTTTGGCTTAGATCTAAAGAGGTTAATTTATTTTGCCAAATATGCAAGGACGCTAAATTGGGATACTTTGATACATCAATAGTTGTTAAGGAATTATCCCCGCAATGCAAGTTGATCAATTTTGAATTATTACCTAAATCAAGAGTGGTTAGTAAATTATGATGGCAATATAAATATTGAAGGTTTACAAATTGTTCTATTCCTGATAGGCTTGAAATATTCTTATTATTTACGTCTAAACTGGTAATTAAATCGGCATCGGTTTTCTTGATATTGCCGTTAAATCCGTTGGTATCATACCCTAAAGCGATCAAAGCCTGTTCAAAATTAGGGTCTGGGATTAAAATATCAACACTTGATTCAAGATAAAAATCTGGCCTTGTTTGAAGAGATCCCTCTAAAGAGCGGGAAGTAATTTCAATTCCGGTTTCAGTATGGTTTAGTTTCCAATTAATAACTCCTGCAGCATTTAGTTTAAAAAACCAAGCATCCTTTTCCCCCTCGATACTATTCGTATATCCATACTGTGGACTGAATTGCAGCAAGATCATAAAGACCAATTGCAGGAAAATGGTTTTGCTGAAAAAGTAAAAACCTTGCGTGTTTGTTGGTTGCATGTTTCGTTTCATAAATAGTTAATGTTGGTATAATAGTAAAATCAGACACTGAGTTAAGGCAGTATCTTTAAAAACAGGAATTGATATCTTAATAAAAGAAACGGCGGTTCAGAAGAGTGGATTCGCAATAAAGCTTATTCGATTAAGCAACTAACCGAGAGGATTATCTTAACATGTAAAACAACAAAAGAATAAAGTTGCTGCCAATACCTACATATAGGTATTTTTATTAACTTACTTGCGATGTTTAGATCAAAACGATTTCTCCTTTTCATAGTTTTTCAATTTTTCCTTGCCAACCAATCTTCTTTCGGTCAGGCAACTTACCCGCAAGAATTTTATTTGTATGAAGACAGTTCCAAAGCACTGACCGGAGAGTCTGCTATTAATTTATTTAATGAAGGAAAGTTTACCAAAGAAACCATAACGGAAAAAAACATTGGCTTTACCCGTTCCGTTTTCTGGCTGGCATATCAAAATGATGCAGCGATTGAAAGCGATTCTCTTTTGCTGTATATCGGTCATCAGCATATCAACCGTATTCATTTCTATTATTCAACCGACAGCAGCCTTGTTCAACAATGGGTCACGGGTGATTACTTTCCTTTTGCCCAACGCCCAATAAATGCCACGGGTTTTTATTTTCCTGTTGATAAAAAAGGATTGTACCTCGCAAGGATTGATAAATCCAATGAATCATTGCAGTTATCCTGGCATCTGATATCCAGACAAGAAGCATTTATAAGCGAGGCATCGGATAAAACGGTGTTAGCCTTTTTTACAGGAATGATGTTGCTGATGATCATTTTTGGAATTTACCTGATGATCGTTTCGAAAGACAAAATGTATATCTGGTATGTTTTATACATCAGCGGAGGTTGGTTATGGGTACTGTCCAATGCCGGTTATGGGTTCGAATACCTGTGGCCCAATATCCCCTGGTTTGCCAGTAAGGCCAGGCCGGTTTTTGCGTTGACCCCGTTGTTTTTTTCGATGCTTTTTTTAATTCCATTTATCGGAGGGATAAAGAATAAAAAAACGCTTTTTGTAATTAAAGCGGTCAATTTATTATTGCTTGCCTGCATTATTTCTATTCTATTCTTTAATGAGGAAGGATACCAAAGCAATTGGTGGTTGTATATTCAGTACTTTATACCACTTGTTTCTTTATTATATGTGGTAGTTATATTATTGGTTTTGGTTGTTGCATCAATCAAGGGAAACAGGTTTGCTTTATTTTACTTAGTAGCAGTGCTTACTTTATTAACCACATCCATTTTGCAAATCAGTTTTTCATTAGGAAGCATTAACGGGATGGGTAGTTTTTTCAATAGCTATTTACTTTCTATTGGTTATGTAGTGGAAGCAATCATTTTAACGGCAGGTTTGGTGTACCGGTTTAATCAATACCGGTTAGATAAAGTAAAGCTGTTGGTAGAAATGAACATGCAGCAACAAAAGAATACCAGAATACTGATGGAAGTACAGGGAGCGGAACGCAGCCAGATAGCCAATCAATTGCATGACGTGGCAGGGTCGTTATTGTCGGCTGCCAAATTGAATCTATCTTCTTTAAGGGAAACGGGGGTTCACGGTAACGAAAAAATTTCAATACAGTTGGAAAAAACAGAAGAGGCTGTTGACCAGGTAGCTGATATGGTGAGAAACCTAAGCCATGCACTCAGTCCGGTTATGCTGGAACAGGTCGGTTTTAAAACTGCCATAGAAAAAGTGATCGGCATCTTTAATGCATCGGGTAAAATAAATATTCAACTACTGGTATTGGGTTTTGAAAAATATAATGCCGGTCACAGTAATTATTATACAGCACTGTACAGTATCATTTATGAGTTGCTCAACAATGTGGTAAAACATTCCGGCGCCAAAAATGTATTGTTGCAGGTATCTGAACATGCAAATTGTTTTACACTAATAGCAGAGGATGATGGAAAGGGAATTGATGAATCGCAAACAGAAATAAAGGAAAGCCTGGGCATAGCAGGCATACAATCAAAAATCAATTTTTTAAATGGTGTTGTTGCGTTTGATAAAAATCAACCCACCGGACTTATTGTAACCATTGAAATACCCATTACCCATGATAACACATAAAATAATCATTGCAGACGATCACCAATTTTTGCTGGATGGTATTTCAGCTGTTTTAAAAACCATGCCTGATGTGGAGATTGCAGCTACAGTACTGAATGGGTTTGAACTGATGGATGCCGTTGCCAAAGAAAATCCATCATTGGTGATATTAGACCTGAATATGCCGGGTTACGACGGGCTGCAATGCCTGCAAAAAATAAAAGCAAATCATGCGGGTATAAAAATTCTGGTGCTTACTAATTACAGCCAGCCCGAACTGGTGGAAGAAATAAAGAAATTGCACGCAGATGGTTTCCTGGTAAAAAATTCATCAGCGGCTGAATTACGAGAAGCAATAGAAGTCATTTTATCGGGCAAAAAATATTTTCCTGTTGCCCATAAACAAAAAGCCCTGCCGGATGATTCTTATTTCTTTGATGAATTTTTAAAAAAATACCAGCTCACTAAAAGAGAAGTAGATATCATCAGGATGATTTGCAAGGAGATGAGCACCAAAGAAATTGCGGATGAACTTTTTCTCAGCGAATTGACAATTAGTACTCACCGCAGAAATATCTTTCGCAAACTGGAGCTGAAAAATATTGCCGGATTAATGAATTTTTCAAGACAGAATATGCTGTTGTAAATAAGTCTACTGTATGATTTGTCTTGGTTCCAGGGCAAAATACCTGAGGTACTTCCTTTTTTCGGCATGATCATTTTTCCATAATCAAATCTTATCTTTTCAGTATAATTTCCCCGAAAAACCAAACGGTCTTTTATTTATTTACTTAAAATCAGTCATCATGCAAGCAAGATTTTTTATCGTTGTATTGTTTTTTTATTACAATACAGCCATTTCACAAACAGTCAAAAACTGGAGCCCGGAACAAACTATGAAAATGAAAAACATCGGAGCAGTTATTCCTTCTCCGGATGCTTCAAAAGTTTTATATACCGTGCGGGAAGCGGTAATGACCGATGATAAAAGTGAATATGTGAACCAGGTTTTTCTTTGTAATGCAGACGCCCGCCCGGATGACCTGGTCGGACGGGGAAGCGGAACGATTCAACTAACAAAAGGAGAAAAAAATTCATCCAGTCCCGACTGGAGCCCCGATGGTAAATGGATCAGTTTTACATCTGCCCGTGATGGAAAGAACAATCTTTACTTACTGTCTGTTGCAGGTGGTGAAGCCGAAAAAATGACGGATTCAAAATCGGGTGTTGGTAATTATGCATGGAGCAGGGATGGATCGGCTATTGCTTATTTGATGACGGATGCTGCAGAAGATTTGGAAGAAAAAAATAAAAAAGGAAAGAATGACTGGTATTATTTGGAAGAGGAAATTAAACAAAACAGGCTTTATGTTTTGTGGTTAAATGAGAAAGACTCGACCGGTAAACGCAAATGGAAAAAATTGACAAATGAAAATTATAATATCAGTTCATTTGACTGGAGTGCAGATGGAAAGTCGATTGTTTTTGCACATGGTAAATCTCCCAAAGTAAATGATAATATTTATAGCGATGTATCGGTTATTGATATTGCATCAGCTAAAACAAAACTGCTTGCCAATACCGGTGCCGGAGAATCGAATCCGCATTATAGTCCGGATGGAAAATGGATTGCTTTTGAATGTACACAGGATCCGGTGGTTTGGGCTGGCAAAACAGTAATAAAATTCATTCCTTCTGATGGAGGCCAACCTAAATCATTTACAGAAACACCCGGTCATCAACCGGGCATTATTGGATGGGCCGCATCGAATAATGCCATATTGGTAACCGAAGCAAACCGGACATTAAACAGCATTTTTACTTTGGGCATGGATGGAAAAACAATGACAGAATGGAGTAAAGGAAATACAGACCTGGTTGGAAGCATTTCTCAAAACGCAAACGGAACAGCTATCGGATTTGTATTGCAAAACACGGGTAAACCCGGTGAAGCGTTTATAAGTAGCCTGGCTACTTTCAACCCCAAAAAAATAACGGGTATCAATGCAGAGCTTGCATCGAAACCAATACCTAAAACAGAAATTATTAAATGGCAATCATTTGATGGAAGGGAAATAGAAGCGCTGCTGACGTATCCGTTGAATTATGAAGCTGGAAAAAAATACCCGATGATATTGAATGTTCATGGCGGACCTGCGGGTGTATTCACTCAAAATTTTGTAGCAGGCAACCAAGGTACTTATCCCATTGCAGCATTTGCTGAAATGGGCATGTTTGTATTGAGGCCAAACCCCCGCGGATCGAGTGGTTATGGGGTGGATTTCCGGTTGGCTAATCAACGTGATTGGGGTGGAGCCGATTATAAGGACCTGATGTTGGGTGTAGATTATGTATTGAAAATGGGCGTTGCCGATGCAAACAAATTAGGCGTTATGGGTTGGAGTTATGGTGGCTTTATGAGCAGCTGGATCGTTGGACATACCGATCGTTTCAAGGCCGCATCTATTGGTGCACCGGTTGTCGATTTATCGCATCAAAATTTAACCGATGATATTGCCGGATTTCTTCCATCGTATATGAAAGCCGATCCATGGAACGACTGGGCGGTTTATGATGCACATTCGCCATTGCGTTTTGTGCAGAATGTAAAAACGCCGGTGATGCTTCAGCATTGCGAAGGCGATCAGCGGGTGCCCATCAGCAATTCAATCATGTTTTTTAATGCATTAAAAAGAAGGAACGTGCCGGTGAGAATGCTGTCTATTCCCCGCCAGGGTCATGGACCCAATGAACCTAAAATGGTGTTGAAAACCATGCAAACAAATGTGGAATGGTTTGAAAAATATATCGGTGGCGATAAAGCGTTTTAAGGATAAATTTTGAGCAAAGTAAGAGGCTGTATCAAAAGTCATTTTAACCGCAAAGAACGCAAAGAACAATACGTTAGTAATCGTTTCTTTGTGCCCTTAGCGTTTTAATCTTCGCGTTCTTTACGGTTTATTTTTCAACTTTTAATACAGCCTCTTTTTTTTCAACTATCCCCAACTGATAAAATATTTAAAAAACAATTTATATAATAAAAATTCATATCTTGATTTTTATTTAATTACCCTGTGCAGGCTTTATTACGGTGAATTTTTTTAAATAAAAACGAAAACTAACAAACATGTCAACCAACCTGGCTGCGCCTGTCAGCCAAACAGAACGTATTGTTATTCTTGATTCATTACGGGGCATTGCTATCCTCGGAATATTATTGATGAATATTCCTGGCTTTGCATTACCCGAACCTCTTTCATACGGCGATGTTTCTGTTCTAAATGAATGGGGAACCATCAATTTTAAAACATGGTATTTTATTGACTGGTTTATGGAAGGCAGCCAGCGGGGAATATTCTCTATGTTATTCGGTGCCGGCATCATCTTATTTATTACCCGCCAGGAAAAAAAAGCAGAGGGTCTGTGGCCAACAGATTATTTTCTCCGCCGGCAGTTGTGGTTGCTTGTTTTTGGTTTATTTAATGCCTTTGTTCTTTTATGGTTCTGGGATATTTTATTTCAATATGCCATTATTGGCATCATCATGTTTGCTTTTCGCCGGCTTTCGCCCAAAGCTTTAATTATCGGAGCTTTTATTTCATTGCTGCTAATGACTGCCAGAGAAAATGTAGATGCATTCCGGGATAGAAAAATGATTTATAAAGGCGAGGCGATTGCAAAAATAGATACAACAGTTATCAATCTTACAGAGGAACAGAAAAGCAGTCTTGCTGCTATGACCGGGTTTAAAGAAAAAACAAGCCCAAGTGGAAAGGAAAAGCAAATGCAAAAAAGCCTGAAGGCTGTACGAGGCAACTATGCTGAATTTTATGTGTACCAGAGTGCAAGAAGTTTTTATGGAGAGGTAAATTATACTTATAATGGAATATGGGATATCATGATATTTATGTTTTTGGGAATGGCCTTTTTCAAAAACGGTGTAATAACAGGTCAAGCATCCGCCAAAGTTTACTGGTGGATGTTTATTGTGGGGCTTGGTGTTGGTTTAACCCTTTCTTACTTGCGGCTGCAACCACTGATTGAATATAAGTTCAACCGTTTCGATATTTTAAAAAATGTTTCCTTTGAGTTTTATGAAATATCCCGAACATTCAGAGCCATCGGCATTTTTGGATTGATCATGCTACTGTATAAATCAGGTTGGTTCAAATGGTTGTTTGTATTGATGCGTCCGGTGGGACAAATGGCATTTACCAATTACCTGATGCAATCATTGCTGGTAGGATTATTTTTCTACGGTATTGGTTTTGGTATGTACGGTAAACTGGAGCGGCATGAAATATATTATGTGGTAGCGGCGGTATGGGTTGTACAAATTATTTATAGTCATATCTGGCTAAAATATTTCCGATTTGGCCCGTTGGAGTGGGCCTGGAGAAGTTTAACGTATTGGAAGATGCAACCGTTCGTTCGTGAAAAATCGGCGATGGATACAGTGGCTATTCCTTAATATTTTTTACGAAATAAAAATGCTGAATTTATTTTTCATCAATGGTAAAAACAATATATCCCTCTTTCTGATATTTGGACAAGGTGGTTTTGGCCGAAAAAGCTATTTGAATAGCGGGCAATAATTCTTTCTTTTCCATTTCACGGAATTGCATACTTTGACCACAAACGACCAACCCCGTGCCGGCTTTTTGAAACTGGCTGAGCAGATCATTATTAGGATTCGGTTTACCGTAAACTTTTTGGTAATATTCATTATTCAATATGCTTAATAAAGCGGCTGAATGAAAAACGATCATCGTTTTCAGGTTTTCTTTTTTATAACCGGCAGCAATATGCAGGTTCATGATTCGGCCTACTTCTTCCAAACCTTCATTTACATGCGTTCCCTGTGCATTGTTGAATGTGCCTTGGGTAAAATCAAAAATCAGTTTCAGCTCTTTATCCGTGTCGGGTTTATTGCTGATATTTTCTATTGGGATAACACCCGTCATCTTGCTTCCTTTAATCAAAGGATAAATCATCTTCGGTGCCAGTTTTGTAAAACGTTCTTCACGACTTACAACGGCAGTGTTTTGAGTTTGTGCATTCATTGCAGTTGAAAAGAAAATCAATACAGCGAATAATGCAGAAAAAAATTTTGAATACATGGGTTGGTTTTTAAAGTGATTGGCTAAAGATAATAATTACCTTTAGATGCTTAATTATATTTTTAAATGATCGGTTTCAATTTAAGTTTTATGCAAAAAATAATGCGTTGCTTTTTTATCATTTTTATATTCCTGTCATGTAATCAAAAAAATTCGAATACGGTTTTACCAGTTGAATTTGATAACGGTTATCGAACCGCTTCGTTTTCAGACCCCGAAAGGATGGAAAAAATAAAGCAGGCATTTCCGGCAATCGATAAAATTTTTAAAGACTATGCAGACTCAAATCACCTGCCGGGTGTTGCTTATGGTTTAGTATTGGATGGCAAATTGGTTTACAAAGGAAATATTGGCTTCACCGATATCGATAAAAAAATACCCGTTACATCTTCATCATTGTTCCGTATTGCCAGCATGAGTAAGAGCTTTGCAACAATGGCCATTTTGAAATTGCGTGATGAAGGAAAATTAAATCTCGATGATCCGGCTTATTTATACATCCCCGAATTAAAAAAATTAAAATACCCAACTGCGGATGCGCCTCACATTACGATCCGTCATCTAATGACACATGGTGCCGGTTTTCCCGAAGACAATCCATGGGGTGACCGTCAGTTGGCCGATAGTGATAAAGATTTAATTGCTTTGATTGAAAAACAACTCTCCTTTTCCAATCCTCCCGGCATTGCATATGAGTACAGTAATCTTGGTTTTGCTTTGCAGGGAAAAATCATCACTGTTGTATCCGGTATGCGGTACCAGGATTATATTTATAAAAATATTCTTG
>JAYWCV010000076.1:0-28798 GCA_043780275.1 Chitinophagaceae bacterium | reverse complement strand
TTCTATTTTAAAAATCAATAATAGGTATTAAAAACCTAAGGTCTATCCCAAAATACTCTAACTAATAAATTTGGTTTCTGTGCTGGTGCATTTGTATTTGCATCAATTTCACTTTGAGGAAAAGGTAAACTTCTTGGTATATCAGTAGTTACTGCATTTGCTACTTTTGCAATAGTTGGGAACCCAGTTCTTCTCCAGTCCGTCCATTGTTCCTGCATTACACCGTAACTGGCAACATATTTCTCCGAAATAATTTGACTTACTCTATTCGTAACAGCTCCTGTAAGAGTTCCGTTGGCTGCAATATAAGCTGTAATATCAGCAGTTGAGACACCAGCGGACTGCATACTTGCTGTAATGCCAGCTACAAAAAAGGCTTGAGCATCTCCGGGAGCACCATAAACCGCTGCTTCTGCTCTAATGAAATTATATTCTGCAAAAGTTAACATACGTACAGGTGCAGTACCATCATATATAATACTTCCAGACAATGGGTTTTGATTGGTTGATCCATCAGTGTTAGCAGTACCGCCTGAAGCTGCACCTCTTAAATAAGAATGTATTCTTGAATATCTCTGTGACACAGCGTCATTTGAAACAGCACCTGCATAAGATGTTGAACCAAAAGGGAATGTACTGAAATAGAATGGCCTTCTTGGATCTGCTTTAGCATTCATTGCATCAACCAGAAATTTATTAGGAAAAAGATTATTCCCTCTACTTAGTTCAAACTGATGAATAGGATTTTGCCTGTTTAGAATACTAAAGAAAGGCATTTCAAAATTATCGGCATTTGAAGTAAAGAAGCTAACCCCTGATTGATTTACTAGTGCAGCAACTTTAGATACTGTTCCGGCCAAATCCAATTTTGAACTATGTAATAATAAGCGCAACTTCAATGTATTACCAAACCTTATCCAATTGGCTCTCCTGGTTGTAAAAGGTCCACTGTAAATCGTTGAATTGGCTCCCGGTGCTAAACCAGTAGATACACTATTCAATTCAGCCAATGCTTCGTCAATCAACGTAAATAAAGACGCATAAATAGCCGCACCGTCATCAAATTTAGGGGAAGTATTTGCACTGGTTTGTTGTGCTTCAGAATATGGAACGCTTCCATAGGCATCAACCAAGTGATGATAATTATATGCCTTCAACAATTTAGCAACACCACTGTAGTAAGGGGCATTTTGCGTTTTTGCCAATCGTATAATCACTTCAATGTCATTCAATGTAGTAGCATAAAAAAGACTCCACATATTATTTACATCTGCAGATTGTAAAAGATACTTTTCGTATTGCTGTGTTTGTGTTTCGCCACCAGTTGTTTGGCCAGAAAACTGTTGCATTAATAATGCGCCATACCTGTTCAAGTCACTTCCGCTAGCAAAGCCTGTATTAACAGTGACGTTTGTAAGTAGCAGATTTATCGGAGCTGCCGATTCAGCAATTCTATCCGGGTCTTTATTGATATTCAGGTATTTTTTGCAGGAAACTAGTCCTGTCAGTAAAACAACTGATATGGCAATTAATATTTTTTTCATTATGATCAATTTATTGAGTTAATAATGTTTACAGAGTGATTCTTAAGTTAACACCCATGGTTCTTGTTGAAGGGTTTGCATTAAATTCTAACCCCTGAATATTGCTTGACCCCAATGCATTTTGCTCAGGATCCAGGTGTGGATAATCTCTCGCTTTCAGGAATAGATTCCGGCCAAATACTCCAAATTCAATATTACCAAATGGAGTTTTATCAACCACACTTTGAGGCATTTTCATGGTCAAATTCGCTTCTCTTACTCTGAACCAGGATGTGTTTACCATAAATCCTTCTGCTGCAACATATTTTCCACCATTTCCCCAGTATTGGTCGGCACGTATTGGAATATTAACCGGGTTACCGTTCACATCTACACCAGTAAACTGGTAGTTAAGTAGTGGGGTAACATTGTCTTTATCGAAACGTGGCTTATCGGCAGTTTCTACAACTGCACCATTTCTTCTTAAATCGGCAAGGTTTCTGCTATACAAAGCTCCACCTTCCCTTATATCAAACAATACATCTAAAGTAAAGAACTTATACGTAAAAGTATTGGTGATCCCCATGGTATAAAGAGGATTGGAATTCCCAATATTAAATACACCTGAAGTTGGAAGAGGTAAACCGGCATTAACACCTGTAGTTTGCAGAATCATTCTGCCCTGTGCATCTCTATTGTACTTATTTCCATAAATAGCACCATACTCATCACCCTTAACCAGTCGAATATTTGGAGTAACAAAACCTGCCAGTGTAATTACAGAAACACCAGGAGCTAATTTAGTCACAATGCTTTTGAATTGAGTATGATTTGCATTAATACTCCAAACAAAATTTTTGGTTTTTATAGGTACTACACCCAGGGTTATTTCAGTGCCCTTTGTTTCAATTTCACCGGCATTTTGGAATAAACTAGTTACACCAGAAGCTGGAGATACGGGTACCGGAAACAAACCATCAGTCAATAAACGTTGGTAATAGTTTACTTCTAGGGTAATTCTGTTGTTTAACAATCTTACATTAGTTCCAATTTCCCACTCAGTGGTAAATTCGGGTTTCAGCTTGATATTACCCGCTGAATTAGAAATAGTATAACCGGAAAGGTTATTAAATGGATATAAAATACTTGGTCCGAAACCGTCCGCTGCACCACCCAAGGCGGCGTAGTTATCTGTATTATATGCTGGTGCTGCACGACCAACAACACCATAGTTTGCATGCATCTTCCAAAAACTTAATACTTTATTTTTCAAAGCAGGAATTGCATCTGTCATTACAGAACTCAAAGATGCTGCAGGATAAAATATCGATCTATTTCCAGGAGCCAACGTTGATGCAAAATCATTTCTCGCTTTCAGGTTCAATGATAACCATCTGTTGTATTCAAGAACCGCATCTGCAAAAACACCAATAGTTCTTACCTGAGAAGTTCCAACCGCAGGTGTAAAAAGCACTGTAGCATTGCTGATTTGATCAAATCCACGAATAGCCAAACCGGTACTTCTAATATTGACAGAATTAGAATAATTGTCAAAAATCTCATTACCTAAAGTTCCGATAACATTAAATTTTCCAATTTTTTTCTGCGCATTAAGTGTCGCATAGGAGTTTATGTTCATTAAATTAGATCTAATATCCCGAACACCACCAGTACCATTGGCTGAGGTATTACCACCACCACGAGAACCAATCTCGTCATATCCATGCGAACTGAAAGACTGTAAATCAGCACCAAATTTAATGTCGGCATTCAACCAATCATTGAATTTATAGTTTAAACCCAAATTGCCGAGAACTCTATTTGTTGCATCATTGAACCGAACATTATCAATTGACCAGTAAGGGTTATCTTCTCCAGCAAAAAATAGCTGATCTCCATTGGCAGCATAGTATGGGCTGTTAGTCAAATCATAACTTCTGGGTGTAAAAAGAGATCTGAAAACAGGATTAGAAAGCTGGTTACCCTGCTGAGTTCTAATTGATGAAGTATTATTGGCACTCATATATGCACTAACCGTTAATTTATTAGTTAGTTCTGAATTCAGATTAACGGTCAAAACGTTTTTATTTAGTCTATTACGAGCAATAACATAAGTTTCTAAGGTATTGTTATATGAAACTCTATAAGTGGTTTTATCACTTCCACCGCTGAAACTCACCGTGTTTTGACGATTAAATCCATTTTCGAAAATATCTGATACGTTATTTGGATAGGCTTGTAATATTTCCGATTTCCCAAAAAAGTTGGTGACCGTTTGGCCAACCATTCTAGGTCCCCAGGAAGTGGTTGCATTAAAATTATAGAGTCCAACTGTAGAAGTAGCAGTATTAACTCCTACAGAAGTTCCCTGGGCATATTCATTCTGATACTCCGGTAACCGGTTTACAGATACTACCTGGTATGAAGAATTGAAATCGACGTTATTCTTACTCTTACTTTTTCCTTTTTTTGTAGTGATAAGAATAACACCTGCAGCACCACGAGAGCCATACAAAGATGTTGCAGCTGCGCCTTTCAAAACAGTCATTTCCTGTATGTCATCCGGGTTGAGATCTACAGCACGATTTGAACTGGATGCACCATTTTGAAGAGCAACACCTCCTCCTCCATTGTCAATTGGTACTCCATCAATTACAAACAGCGGCGCACTAGAACCTGTCATTGATGTATACCCTCTGATTAAAATAGATGAACCGGTAAATGAGCCACCAGTACCTTGTGTACGCACACCGGCAACTTTACCAACAATAGCATTTGTAACATTTGTATTCCTTACTGCAGTTAAATCTTCTGCAGCAATAGTCGGAGTAGAATAACCAAGGGTTTTCTTATCTCTTTTAATTCCATAAGCAGTTACTACTACTTCTGACAATGTAGCATCTGTACTTTTCATACTAATGCTAAAGGCAGATTGAGAGCCAATGTTAGCTTCCTGGTTAGCAAAGTTTACGGAAGAAAAAACTAATGTTTTTCCAGTAGCCGGTACAGTTAATGTAAATGTACCATCTGCTTTTGTAGTTGTTCCAATGGTTGTACCTTTTACAGTAACAGAGACTTCCGAAACGGGGTCTCCTTTTTCATCCATTACTTTACCAGTAATGGTTTTCTGTGCCCATACTTGTCCAATTAAGAACAAAGAGGCTACACCGAATAATAGCAATTTTTTCATTTGCATGTTTTTTTAGTTTAAAAAAGAAAGTTTGTCCGTAAAAAAAATCGAAACAGTTAATTATTTTTTCATCAATTATTCTATTAGAGACAAAAATAATTGTTAAAATGTTGCACGAATATAATTAAAACATGGCCTTCCCCTAAAATAAATTAACACAATTATTGACTTATTAAACAAATAAAAAAGGCCCGCAATTGCGGACCTTTTTAGTATTAAGCTTACATTAAAAATCTATTTAGGGTTTTTTGTTGGAGCACTTCCTGAAGCGGCAGGATTGATGGCCAATTCATTATCCGGAACATCCCAGTAATCAAGGAAACTGTAATCAATTCGGGCATTTGTATTTACAACACCGGTACTTGAAATAACTACACAACCTGTTCTTCCACCACCTTGCGAAACCGGATCGATAAATCCGAAACGACGGGCATCATAAAATGATAACCCGATGAATGGTAAAGCACATCTTCTTTCTCTTCTCAGTTCTTCTCTGGCTTGTACCAAAGTTAAACCTGTACCTGAAACGGCTGCAACTCCAGCTCCCTGAGAAGCACGAACCGCATCAACCAAAGCAAGACCAGCATCAATCGATCCTGTGTTGATTAATGCTTCTGCTCTCATTAGGTCATTCTCTTCGTAACTGCTTGCTAGGAATATTTCTTCCAATCCGGCACCTGTATTTGTATAAACTTTTACACCTGCCTGACCTAATCCGGCATTAAGTAATCTCCAACGAGTATTAAAAGAATTACCCCTGTCAGAATTGCCAACCCAGGTAGCAGTAATAACCATATTATTTGCTAATCTTCTGTCACCGGCTTTAAATTCCTGCACCAGTCTTTCACTTAATTTATACGTATTTGCACCAGCTTGAGCACCTTGTATCCTTGAAGCAACGGTTCCAGTTGCAGGGGATAACCAATCACCTGCTGCATTTGAACGGCCGGTAAATACCTTGTCTGCAGATGAAACACCTGTCCCACTTGCCGTCAACGTTAGAATACTGTTCCACTGAGCTGCAGTTATAGATTTTGCAGGCGTGTTTACCAGTATATTACGGGCTTTCATTGTATTTACGCTTCTTTTCCATTCTGCAACACTTAATACTCCACCTTTACCTACTTGGCAAAAACTAGGTATAAGAGTCGTTAAAACTGAATTATGTGCGATTACTACAGCAACATCGTTTAAAGCTGTAGCACACAAATCCAAGTTTTTATTGGATTCGGCAATAATGGCCTCTTTAGTTACGTATTTATTATTTGTAACAGAAGCCACATCATTTATCAAACCGGCATAATAAATCGAACCGATTCTTGCATAAGCAAATCCTTTCCACCAATATGCCCAAGCTTTAATGGTTGCTTTTTTGGTTGCTCCATCTGCAGCGAAAGTTATTTTATCAACATTAGCTAAAATAAAATTACTAGAACTGATCATGGAGTACATATAAGCCCACTCATAAAAAAGTGGATTTTGTCCCTGATTAGAATTTTGATTCACTGACCGAATCATGTCAATCTGCTTCTTTGGTGAATTCGGATTTATTACAACGGTACCATTATCTAATGTAACAGCATCCGGGCAACCTAATTGGTTAGTGAATGCATTGGCCGCTTCCATACCGATAGCATCGCCCATCATCTCATGAAATCCGATCGCTCCGGACCAGAAGAATCCATAAACTCCATCAACGTGTTTAAGATCCCTGAATCCGTTTCTATAAATACCGCCTTGTGCGAAGGCCAGCATACCTGCTTCAGTTAAGGCACTTTCGGGAACCGGTTGGTTTGTGTTTTTTATATCTAATTCCTTTTTACACGAGATAAAGCTGCTCAGCAATAGCAAGGTAAAAAGTAAGGTTTGTATTTTTTTCATAAAAAATAATTTATTTAATTAAAAGCCTAAGTTTAGTCCTACTTGATATGTTTTCAGATTTGGAACGGTATTATGATCAACACCTCTGTCGAAAGCTGAATTAGATGTACCAGAACTTACCTCTGGATCAAATCCCTGGTATTTGGTAGCAGTAAACAGATTACGTCCTGTCAGCACCAACTGCAATCTGTTAAACCCATTAATTTTTACAAATTTTGCAAAATCAAAAGCCATAGACAGGTTACGCAGTCTTAAGAAAGAGGCATCTTCATAAAAATAATTCCGGGTTCCGTTTGCCTGTACATTTGCATAAACTCCTCTATAGAAAGAGCCATATGCTTCAGTAACGCCATCAATTGTAAATGGTTTTGCATAATCTTTATGTATCCCATCTCTGTACATCCACTGTCTTGTTTGGTTATAGATATGGCTTTTGTAAATCCAATCCCACTGCATAGATAGCTGGAAAAAGTTTTTATAAGAAAGTTCATTGATGAATGACATATTGAATTTAGGATTAGGATCGCCTAAGGCTACCTTTTCAGGAGTAACAAAAGGAATTTTTGTTGCTTTATCTACAACCCATCCATTTGATGCAACTGTATAAAGTCCCTGAGAAGCAACCGGAATATAAGGAACACCTTTTGCGTTAGTCTGTGTAAGACTGGTTATCATATTATTGCCATAAAGCTGACCTACTTTTTCACCTGCCTTCAATATATAGTTACTGCTACCTGCATTTGAAATAACAATAATTTCGGCTCCACCTTTAACTGAAGAAATCAAGGATGTTTGCTTACTGAAATTTGTTGTAAAGTTCCAACTTATGTTATTGCTGTTCAATACTCTTGCATTTAAAGATGCCTGAATACCGTTTGATGTCAACCCAAATGCATTATCTAACACAGTGCCTATACCACTACTTGCAGGGGCATCCACACTATAAATAGCGTTGTCTGTACTCCTGTCCCAATAAGTTGCAGACAAATTAATAGAACTTAACCAATTTCCCTTTAATCCTTTAAAGGTCATATCCATTCCCACTTCAAGCTCTTTAGATATTTCCACGTTCAGGTTTGGATTTGGGTTATTTACTCTGGTAGTAAATCCAACGGTATTTCCAATGTTTGCAGTACCTAAGGTTGGAAATCTGTCAAAAGCTCTTGGCTGAATACCTGCCTCACCATAAGCCGCTCTAACTTTAAATTCCGGCATGATAGAACTCACTTTGCTGTTTTTCCAGAAATCCAATTGAGAAAGTCTTACATAAGCATCTCCTCTTGGGAAAGTAGCTGGCTTTGAACCTGATCCGAAAGCAGACGAATAATCACTTCTTACTCCACCGGAAATACCTGCCCAATCACCAATTTCAAATCGATGATTTACCAAATATCCGTAAGTAACAAACTTCTCTCTGTAATCATCCTGAATTCTATAAGTTACCATCTGACTTGCAGTATATGGTGTATAAAACGGCGCATCACCACCCCAGGTAATATATTGTTGAAAATCATTTTTTCTGAAATCAAATGCTAATTGTGTAGTTGTTTTTACAGGTATGTTAATATTGAAATCTTTTGCAAAATCGGTATTAACAGTTGCTGTACTAATTAAATTCTGGAAAAAAGTTCTGTACCTGAAATTATCTATTGAACCGGAGGTTCCTACAGCACCTGCGCCATAATAGTTCCCGTTCCACACCCTTGCACCATTCCAGAATTTATAACTTGCATTATTATCCTGTGCAGCTACATCATACTTGGTATCCTGCGTCTGGTAATTCATGCCATATTTAACATCCAAATCTACAAAACGGTTAGGTTTGTAATTCAAACTTAAGTTTTGAACAATGTCGATTTTGTTGTCCAAATTACTTGAATACTGAGTTCTGTAATTGGGGTTATATCCATTTACACCTGAAGCATCACCATAATAATATCCGTAATTGCCATCAGGCATTTGATAATTGTAATTGGCAAACGGCCTTGTGTTATTCAATGCAAACATGATACCTCTACCTGTTTGATCGTTTAAGGTATTCTTGGTATAAATCACTTGCGTTGTAGATCTGAATTTTAAATTTTTAGCAAGACCCACACCAATATTTGACGTTAAATTTGAACGGGAGAAATTTCCATTATTCCTAAAATTGCTTTCCTGTCTATTATCCGATATAGAAAAATTGAAATCCAAATTCTCTTTTGCACCTGAAATGGTAATAGAATTATTAATCGTGTTTGCCGGTAAATAAAATTCGGCAAAGTGGTCATAATATTTAAGGTTATTTGTTCCATACGGCTTATTGATTAATGTTAAAGGAGAATTCAAGTTAATCAATACGTTTTCACGAAACACACTGATAGCAGGATCTAATGCAATTGGGTTTCCTGAACTTCCTACAACATCGCCATTTGCATTTGTCGTGAAACCATGCAACCTTGCTTTCTCTACACCACCAATATTCAGCATGGTATTACGGGCAATACTGGATGATGCATCAATCTGGATTTTTCCCATTTTACCTTTTTTGGAAAATAACTGGATAACTCCATTTGCTCCCTGTGCCCCATAAATTGTTGCAGAAGCCGCACCTTGTACAACCTCTATTCTTTCAATATTGGTTAAATCCAACGAGTTTAAATCAGTTCCACGTACTTCAATACCATCCAACATAATCATCGGTAATGTACCTCTGTTAATGGTATTAACACCTCTTAATAAGATATTGGTAGGGCGGCCGGGAGAACCATTGGTGCTGCTTATTTGAGCACCGGCAATCTTTCCAACCAAGGCCTGATCAACCGAAGCAGACATACCAGCTGGTAATTTATCTGCTGTAATAGATTCTACAGAAATACCCAGTTTTTTCTTGCTGGTTGCAACACCCACTCCCGTTACTACTACTTCAGAAAGTTCTGAAATACTTGTTTGCAGTGTAACACTTAATGAACTTGCAGTTCCAATAGCAACTTCTTTTGTTGTCATGCCAGTTGAAGAAAAAACTAATGCTTTAGCATTGGATCCTACTTCAATGGAAAAACTTCCATCAGCAGTGGTTGTTGTTCCTGTTTTAGTACCTTTTATAAGAGTTGTAACATTTGAAAGGGGATCACCCTTTTCATCCATAACCTTACCGGTAATGGTTTTTTGTGCCATCAATTGTCCTGCAAAGAACAAGGAGGCCAAACTGAATAATAGCAGTTTTCTCATTTGCATGTTTTTTGGTTTATGAAGAAAGTTTGTCTAAAAAAAAGAAGTGAAAAATTTTTGAGCCTTAATTCAAAAACAAATACTGATACTTCCTTCTAACAAAAGACAAATTTTTTGTTAAAATGTTGCACGAATATAATGTTCTCATCAACAATTCAAACTTTTCTTACGGGTTTAATAGATTAAATTTTCCTTAAGTTGGAAAACTTATGTTGAGCATTAAAATGATATTAAAATAATATACATGTATTAGGCTTTCTCCTTCCCGAAACTAATCAGTATTGCGGGCAAAAGAACCAGGTTTGTAAGCGTTGCAGTTATCAATGTTAATGAAGTAAGCCAGCCAAGGGATTGTGTTCCGCCAAAACCACTGAAACAAAAAATGATGAACCCGGCAATCAAAACCATCGATGTATAAATAATACTTATACCGGTACTGTGAATGGTTTGAATAACCGTTTTTTCGATATTGTTATTGTAGTTGGGCAGCTCTTGTTTATAGTTTACCAGGAAACGGATGGTAACATCAATGGCAATACCCAATGCTACGCTAAATATCAATACGGTAGAAGGTTTCAAAGGTACCCCAACCCATCCCATTACACCGGCTGTAATAACAAGTGGTATGATATTAGGTATCAAAGAAGTGATCAGTATCCGCCATGATTTAAATAAGTAAAACATGCACAATGCAATTAAAAGGAAGGCCCAGAAAATACTTTCTTTTAATCCATTGATGATAAAATGGCTTCCTTCGAGGAAAGTAATACTGGTACCTGTAAACTGTACTTCGTATTTATCTTTTGCAAATAATTGGTCCGATCTTTTTTGAATACTATCAATGATCTGCGGTAATCGCTGGCTGCCTACATCCTGCATATTTACACTGATACGGGCTTCCATTTTATCTTCATCCATAAAGCTGGAAACTATTTTTGCAAAAGAATTTTTTGCAGCTGTACTGTCTTTTCGCATGGTTAAATATTGCGAAAGTCCCGGTAGGTCAAACTCTGATGGCATACTGTAATACTGACTGTCTCCTTCGAAAAACGCCTGTTTGGCAAATTTCAACCCATCTACAATACTTAATGGTTTGCCAATTGCAGGGATAGTTTGCATGTAATGTGTCAATGAATCAATCCGTTCCAGATTATTCAGATTACGGCTCACACCGTATTTCTTTTTTGTATTTACCAAAATCTCTAATGGCATTACTCCTTTGAAATGATGCTCGAAAAATTTCAGATCGGTATACAACTTATCGGTTTTGGGTATATCATCTACAATAAAGCCTACACTTTTTAATTGCGTCATACCGGTTAAGGATACCAGCATAACAATTACCGTTGTTACATAAATCAATTTACGATGATTCAACGACCATCTTTCCAGCCTGTCGAGCCAGCGATGTAAATTGCGGTTGTGCAAATACCTCGTGTGCCTTGATTTGGGTTTTGGTAAATAAGCTAAAACAGCCGGAATAATAATCAGTGAAATGAAAAACAAGGCCATAATATTAATGCCGGCCACCACGCCAAACTCCTGCAGAATGGCACTCTTGGTCAATGCAAAAACGGCAAAACCTATTGCGGCTGCCAGGTTACAGAACAACGTAACGATACCCATTTTCTCCACCATTAAAATCAATGCTGCATTTTTATCACCGGTCTGATTATAGGAAGTATGATATTTATTGAGAAAATAAATACAGTTTGGTATACCAATTACAACAACGAGTGGTGGAATCAATGCAGTTAACAAAGTGATACTGTAACCCAATAAATGCATGGTTCCCAAACTCCATATTACGCCAATGCTAACTACTGCCAATGAAAGCAACATAGAACTTACCGAGCGAAAGAACAATAACAGAATTACAGCACATAAAAGAGCCGAAGCAAAAAGGAACCATTTCATTTCATCGGCAATTCGGGTTGCCATTTCGGTTCTAATTAGCGGAAGACCACTTTTATAAACCTGTGTTTGGGTAGCTAAAGAAAATTCGTCAGCCAATTTAATAATGGAAGTAACCACGGCAGCTCTGTCCTTCGAATTCATTACCTCATTGTTGATTTTCACCCCCATTAACCAGGCATTGGATTTAAGATTGTAAATCCGGTTCTGATAAAATGGAAGATTTAAAAAAACATTCTTTCCGCTATCGATTGCCTGTTGCCCCGTTCCGATATTTTCAAAAATATTCTTTGCTTCCAGTTTTTCGGTTTCATAATTTTTAACCAAATTAACCGCCGAAACAATTGATATAACTTCTTCTACTGCATTCAGTTTTTTTAATTCATGATGAAGCGTTTTGTATTTATTAAAGAAAGAAGCATCAAAAAATTGTTCAGTCTGAACCCCCAACACCATCAAGTTTCCATCTTCCCCATATTTTTTTCTGAACTCCTGAAAAGCAATATATTTCGGATTGTCGGTTGGTATGGCCCTGACAAACTCGTAGCTTAATTTTACCTTGCTGGCATGGTAACCCATGAAAATGGTCAACAATAATAAACCCGCTAATAAAATAAGTCGTTTGTGATAAATGAATTGACCGAGTTTTCTCCACATAATATTTTCTTTAATAACAGTCAGGGGAACTACCAGAATTAATTGCGGCAAAGAAAAGCATTTTTTCTGAAGCCCTTATTTTAACCCTTTAACATAAATCAAATAGCATTGTATAAATTTGAAGCGAACCTACCATCCAGATCATTAAAATTTTATGTGAGATTATTTTTTATCATATTTCTGATTTGCAAAAGTACCAGCCTGATTGCACAAAGTAATTTGCCGGCCATCGGATTATGGAGAGAACATTTACCATATAACAGCATCATAGATGTAACTGCCGGGAATAACAAAATTTATGCTGCCACTCCATTTAGCATTTTTGCTGTAAATCTAACTGACAACTCCATTGAACGAATGAGTAAGATGACGGGGTTAAGTGAAACAGGTATCAGTACAATATTCTATGATGAACCAAATCAAAAATTGGTTATCGCATACAGCAATAGTAATATTGACATTGTTTATCGAAATGATGTTTTCAATATTCCTGAACTGAAAAGAGAAAATATACGAGCGGACAAAAGAATCTACCATATTTTTTCACTGAATAATAATTACTACTTATCAACCGGAATAGGTGTTGTTGTTGTAAGTGGATCAAAATATGAAATCACGGACTCCTGGTTTATTGGTAAAAATGGTGGCCATACAAAAGTATCGGCTTTTACTTCCGACGGCATTTTCTTTTATGCAGCAACCGACGAAGGATTGAAAAGGACTTCTGCCATGTCCGGTAATCCAGCCAATTTTCAAAACTGGCAAGAGATGGCTGGCTTGTCAACCGGAGCATGTCAACATGTAATTTCGATCCAGAATAAAATAATTGTTCAAAAAAATGATTCACTATTTCAATGGAATGGAAACAACTTCAGTTTATTTTATGCGGATGGATGGCCAATAATAAACATGAATTATACTGAAGGCAAAATTGCATTAAGCCAACGTCAATCAAATGGAAACTCAAGAGTAACAATTTTAAATACAGATGCCAGTATTGCCCGAACATTGCAGCAACAGGGCATCCTACCATTTCCCCGAAAAGCTGTTTTGTATAAAAATGATTATTGGGTTGCAGATGAAATTGCTGCTTTATCGCTACACACAGCAAGTTCTTTCAAACAATATAAACCGAATTCTCCGGATGGAGTTGCCAATGGAGAACTGTTGGTTAAAGATGGCATTTTTTATGCCACTGCCGGAACCGTTGATGCAGGCTGGAATGCTAAACAAAATACAAATGGTATATTTAAATTAAATAATGGAAACTGGACCAATTACAATAAAGTAAATTTTTCAAAGCTCGATTCCGTGTATGATCTGATAACAATTGCTGCGGACCCGGTTGATGAATCGATCTGGGCCGGGTCTTTTGGTAGTGGATTAGTGCAGTTCAAAAAAGACGCTACAATAGAAATATTAAAGCAGAATTCTCCCATCAGTTCGGCCATTGCAAATCCATTAAGCTATCGGGTTTCAGGCCTTGCTTTTGATGCAGAACAAAATCTCTGGGTATCCAACTTCGGTGCTGCACAACCGCTTTTGGTTAAAAAGAAAACCGGAGGATGGAAATCATTTTCATCGCCAATTAATTTAACTGCAAATGCATTGGCTCAAATCTTGATTGACGATAATAATCAAAAATGGATAGTGTCACCATTGGGAAATGGATTGCTTTGTTTTAATCATGGAAGTTCTATTGACAATACCAATGATGATAAATGGAAGATCTATAAAACAGGAACGGGAAGTGGAAACCTGCCAACTAATAATGTGTTAAGTATTGCTAAAGACAGGTCGGGTTTTATTTGGGTAGGCACTGCCGATGGTGTGGCCGTGATTCAATGTCCGCAGGATGTATTTACATCGCAGGGCTGTGATGCGGTTTTACCCATTGTAAAGCAGGGGAATTTTGCCGGTTTTTTATTTAAGGGAGAAGAAGTAAGAAGTATTGCAGTAGATGGGGCCGACAGAAAATGGGTGGCCACTAAAAATGGAGTTTGGCTGATAAGTGCAGATGGAGAAAAAATTATTTACCGGTTCACAGAAGATAACAGTATGCTTTTAAGTAATGATGTAAAAAATACTACAATAGATGGTAAAACCGGCGAAGTATTTTTTGCAACTGCAAAAGGTATTTGCTCTTATAGAAGTACTGCAACAGATGGGGGAGAAAAAAATGAAACTATATTAGTCTTCCCAAACCCGGTACCAGCTGGATTTTCAGGCACTATTGCCATCCGTGGGTTGGTGGATAATGCGGTTGTAAAAATAACCGAGTTGAATGGCCGGCTGGTTCATCAAACCAGAGCATTGGGCGGACAAGCCATTTGGGATGGCAAAGATTACCAGGGAAGAAAAATTTCTTCCGGTGTTTATTTAGTGTTGGTTAGCAGTGATAATAAACAGGAAAAGGCTGCAACAAAAATTGTATTTATCAGTAAATAAAAAAATTGTCAACAAGGGTATATAAAACAAAAGGCATCGTACTCAGGGCAGTAAAGTATGGCGAAACAAGTTTGATTGTTTCTATCATGACAGAGTTGTTCGGATTACAAACCTATATGATAAACGGAGTGAGAAAATCATCCAAAAAAGGAGCGGGTAAGGCTAATTTGTTTCAGCCTTCTTCCATTCTTAACCTGGTGGTTTATCATAACGAGATGAAGCAAATGCAACGCATTAAAGAATTCAGTTGGGGCTATTTGTACAAGGGTATTCAGTTCGATATAAAAAAAAACACCGTTGCATTATTTATGGTGGAGCTGTTGCAAAAATGTTTAAAACAACCCGAGCCAAACACGGATATGTATAATTTTGTGGAAGACTCGTTTATACAACTCGATGAAAGCAATGAACATATCGCAGCCAATTTCCCTTTATTTTTTGCCTTGAATCTTCCCGGTTTTTTTGGTGTACCACCAACTCCATTCAAAGGCGATACAGAAAAAACTGAAACTATTTTTTTCGATTTGGAAGAAGGTGGATTTAGTACTGAACAACCCAAGCATGTAAATTATATCGAAGGGAAATATGCACTTGTAACGGCAGAATTATTGATGGTAAGACAGCCCGATGAACTGGCGCAGATTAAACTGAATCATGAATTCAGAAGAGCATTGCTTTATGCTTATGAAACCTATTACCGTCTTCACTTCCATGATTTTGGCACATTGAAAACCTTACCGGTTTTACAGGAAATATTATCGTAGAAATCTAATTCTATAAAATTCTTTTCGAGCTGCTGAAATCGTTTTCTATCAATACAATGCCCGGTTGTTTTCCTTTTTCAAAACTTCCAAGCTTCTCATCCCATTGCAATGCTTTTGCACCGTTAGCAGTTGCCCATTGCAAAATCTGTTCATCAGAAAAAGAAGGGAAATGATTTTTTATTGCCTGCATTTCTTTACAAATACTCAATTGCCAGTTGCTGCTATAGCTGTCGGTTCCCAATACAATATGGCAATTGTGTTTGATGAATAACTCGATGGGAGGCACTTTATTTTCGATATACAAATTGGCATTGATGCACAGGCAATAAACAAGATTTAATTTATTTCTGCATGCATATTCATTGGCAAATACAATATCATCTTCCGTCATACAGGTATTATGAACCAGGAAAATCGTTTGACCATTGGTGAAATAAGGCAACACCGATTGTATACTGCTTTTCCCCGTTACAGGAAAAGGCGATTTAGTTAACCCAAAAATTTCAAAGAATTTCAAATATTCACCACCGCCTGTTTTATACAACTCGTTTTCTGCCGGGTGTTCCTGGTTATGTATAGAAATAATTTGATTTGGGGTAGCACTGTTTATCAGTTCAAATGTTATTGGACTGATACTATATGGTGCATGCGGCACTAATGAAGTACGGTGAGGAATAATTGATGACTTAAGACCTTCATCCAATTCTCTGGCAATCTGTTGATAATGGTTGAATTGATCCCTTGCTTTTTCATCGGTGAAACTCAACACTTCCACAAAATTTTGCCAGTGTATTTTGCTTTCTTTTTTAATATCTAATGTGTCAGCCGTATTACCAATATCGCCTATGGCAACAATGCCGTTTTGATACATTTCCAATTCGGCATTTTTAATGCATTGCATTTTAAATTCTTCAGAATCAAAACCGGCAGGCTTAGACGACTCTCTTTTTTGAACCACCGAACTTAAGAAATCAATCAGGCCGGTATGAGGAGGAATTGTATTTTTTAAATGACTCAACTCCAGGTGACAATGGCAGTTGATAAGCCCAGGTGAAAGTATCCCATTAAAAGTGACGACAGCTTCGCCGGCTTCAGATTCCGAAACAACTTCCTGTACAATACCTTTCTCATCAGTGATAATAACATGATCATTACTCAATAGATGATATCCATCAAATATATTATCTGCTTTGAATTTTCGGTGGTCCATGCTTGTAAAATTCAGCAATCCTTTGCAACTTATCACAACAAATACAAAACAGAACTGTCAATTCATTAATTTTGCGCCTCGATAAAGTAGATTATGATAGATAAATTAGAAGCCATCAGGGGTAAATTCATGCAGTTGAGCATGTCATTGTCCAATCCGGCCATTGTGAATGACCGGATAAAATATGCCGCCACCAGTAAGGAATACAGAAGCCTGGAAAAGATTGTGGATGCGTATAAAGACTATCAGAAAATTTTGGATGATATTGAGTTTTATAAAGAAGCAATTGCTGGTTCGGATACAGAATTAAGAGAATTAGCCAAGGAAGAAGGACCACAACTTGAAATTGAAAAAGAAAAAAAGGAAGCCTTTATTCGTCAATTGTTAATTCCAAAAGATCCGCAGGATGAAAAGAATGCTATTTTGGAAATCCGTGCCGGTACCGGTGGAGATGAAGCCAGTTTATTTGCCGGAAGTTTAGTAAGGATGTATCTGCGTTATTGCGAACGCAAAGGTTGGAAAACGTCCATTTTAACGGAAACCGAAGGAACCGTTGGCGGATATAAAGAAATTCAGATTGAAGTAATTGGAGATGATGTGTACGGTACTATGAAATTTGAAAGCGGTGTTCACCGGGTACAACGGGTACCCGACACTGAATCCAGTGGCAGAGTTCATACATCGGCCGCTACAGTAGCTGTAATGCCCGAAGCCGAAGAAGTAGATGTAGAAATAAAAGACAGTGACGTAAAAATGGAAACCGCCAGAAGTGGCGGTGCCGGAGGTCAGAATGTAAATAAAGTGGAAACAAAAGTTATACTGACTCACCTTGCAACAGGTGTAGTAATAACCTGCCAAACAGAACGTACGCAATTAGGAAACAGGGAAAAAGCCATGACAATGCTTCGTACCAAATTATACGAAGAACAGGTGAGAAAACAGGAAGACGAAATTTCCAGGCATCGTAAAAGTTTGGTAAGTTCCGGCGACAGAAGTGCAAAAATCAGAACCTACAACTTCCCACAAGGCAGAGTTACCGATCATCGGATAGGCCTTACGCTTTATAATCTTGATGCGGTTTTAGAAGGCGAAGTGCAGGAGTTGATAGAAGCACTGCAATTTGCCGAAAACGCAGAAAAAATGGCTAAGCAAAATTAAATTCCGCCATCCTGGTTTCTTCCGATAAATTTAAAATGATTCTTTTGATTAGGATACTGATTTAAAGATATCAGCTATTGATATTGTTTGGAAATGTCAGAAAACTGTAAAATAATTTATAATAAACAGGACTATTTTTAAACCCTAAAACATTAAAAATTAATTAAATTTTATTGACTTTGAGCATTGAATTATAATCAGTTACAAAACATATTTATAAATTATGCATATTAAAAATTCGATTAATATTCTTCAAATAAAAAGTATTACCGTTTGTTTATTAAAGGATTAACAGAATATTTTATAATATCTGTTTTACTTTTGCGTTATAGAATAAATAAAAATACTATTACAACATATTAATATTTTTCTCATAAGCAGTTAGTTTTGGTTGCGACCCCTGTTTTCACAGGGGTCAATTTTTTGTATATACCTGAAGCAAAACAGACCTGCAATTATTCCAATCCCATCGGCAATAATGTCTCCAAAGTCAAATGATCTCAATGGAATAAAAAAGTGTTGGATTAACTCCATGGCTATTCCATACATGAAACATAAGAAACCAATTAAATAGAAATAATTAAGTAATTGCGATTTTGAAAATTTACTGCCCAGAAATGATAAGCATATTGAATAAGTCAAGATAAGGAACAGAAAAATATGCACCCATTTATCAAACAACGGAATTTTTGTCCACCAATTTGAACTGGGAAAGCTACTACCGGGAATTACTAACAATACCGTACAGAACAAAAACCATAAAATTGTAAAGAGTATTTGAACTCGATTTTTATTCATTTCCTAAAATATAATTCAACAAAAAAAGTGGACCAAGTTGTCCACTTTCATAATAATATAACCGCCATTAAGAAACTAAATTACTGTATGCTTCAGCATCCATCAGTGTTTCATAATCTGCCGGATTTTTAAGTTGCATTTTTACCATCCATCCTTCCCCGTAAGGATCGCTGTTAACAAGCTCGGGTGAATTACTTAAAGCTGCATTTAATTCCGTTACCGTTCCATCAACCGGAAGAAAAAGATCGGACACTGTTTTTACTGCTTCCACTGTTCCAAACACGGCATTGGCAGAAAGTTCTTTACCAACTGTTTCTACTTCTACGTAAACTATATCTCCTAATTCTCTTTGAGCAAATTCGGTAATGCCTACTACAGCTGTGTCTCCTTCTAGCCGAACCCATTCATGGTCTTTCGTGTAGCGAAGGTTTTCTGGAAAATTCATGTTTTTCTGTTTTAGAGTTGCAAATATTAGAAAATCGAATGGATTAATTATTCATCCATCCCTTTATTTTATTTTTTTTCTTTTAATCAACTGCGCTTTGATGATTTTTACATTTTCCAAAGGCCTGTCCCGATTATCTTTTTGTACTGACGCAATCTCGTCAACTATTTCCAGTCCTTTTACCACTTCACCAAAAACAGTATAATTCTGATCTAAATGAGGTACACCAGCAACTGACTTATAAACCGCACGATGATTTATATCCAATTTTCTTCCACCTAATCGAAACGTTTCAACCGAGTCTAACCCGGCATCTGTAAACTTTTTTCCCTGCACTATATAAAACTGGCTTCCACTGCTGGCTTTTTCAGGGTTTATATTATCCCCCGTTCTTGCAGCAGCCAATGCTCCTTTTTTATGAAATAAAGAAGGTCTGATTTCTTTTGGTATAGTATACCCGGGTGAACCACTTCCCAGTGCAATACCTTTCTCTGCTGTTTTACTGTTCGGATCTCCCGCCTGAATCATAAAATTTTGTATAACCCGATGAAATAATATGCCATCATAAAAACCTTTCTTTACCAGTTTGATAAAATTATCCCGATGCAAAGCTGTAGAGTCTGATAAACGTAAAACAATCGATCCCTTATCCGTAATCAATTCAATGTCCCGCTTTCTATCTTTTTTCCGAACAGTTGAATCTTTTTGTGCAAAGCATGCAAAACTGAATGCCATGGCAATTCCAAAAAATATTAATTTTTTCATAATCCCAGAAATCAATTATCTAAAAATGTATTTGATTGAAAGTAAAGCAAAATATGATCTTTCAGAAAATTTTCCTGTTCAATAGCATCCAGTTCTGGCATGGCTTTTAATTGTTTAAAATGTGGCCATCCATCTTCGTCTACATATTCAAGTTCATAAAAACCACTCACTATAAGCAGATGGCATACAGCTACATGCATCAGGTCCTGCTTTTGTTCTTTCGTGAATTTTTCCTTTGAACCACCAAATTCTTGAATACCTATCAAAAACAAAACAGCTTCCAGATCTGGTTTTTTATCAAAACGCTCTACTAATTTCGCCTCCAGTTTCCACCATCTTTGTTGAATATCATCATTTGTTAGCATAGCCGCGAAGTTAACAGGATAAATTTTATCAGAAGCGTTGATATTTTATGTTCGTTGCCCGTGTCCACAGCATCAACTAACTTTGCCGCAAAATTTTCGGCCATGTTACAAATAGCAATGATCCGGCTTCAACCGGATTTAGTAAAAGAAAAATTAGCCATTAAGAATTTCAAAGATCTACAGATTGTTGATTTGGTTATTGAATTAGATGAGCATAGAAAAAAACTTCAATTTGAATTTGATTCAACTCAGGCCAAGGTTAATAGTGCATCAAAGGAGATAGGAATGATGATGGCTAAAGGACTTAATGAAGATGCTGAAAATAAAAAAAAGGAAGTCGCCGAATTAAAAATCCTTTTACAACCCATATCTGAAAAACTTTCATCCATTGAAATTGAATTGCAAACCGAGTTGGTAAAACTTCCTAATTTACCTTCCGACAGGGTTCCCCGGGGTAAAACTCCTGAAGATAATATCAATGAAAAAGAAGCTGGAGTAAAACCACAATTACCAGCCAATGCTGTTCCGCACTGGGATTTGATAAAAGAATATGATTTAGTAGATTTTGAAACCGGTGCAAAAATTACGGGCAGTGGATTTCCTTTGTATAAAGGACAGGGAGCAAGATTGCAAAGAACACTGGTTCAGTATTTTTTAGATTTTAATATTGAAGCCGGTTACACCGAATATATTCCACCCTTTATGGTTAATGAAGCTTCTGCTTACGGTACCGGTCAGTTGCCCGATAAAGAAGGCCAGATGTATCATATGCCGGCAGATGGTTTTTATATGATACCCACTTCCGAAGTTCCGATTACAAATATTTACCGCGATGAGATTGTAAAAGAAACGGAGTTGCCTATTAAAATGACTGCTTATTCTCCCTGCTTCAGACGTGAAGCCGGAAGTTTTGGAAAAGATGTTCGTGGATTGAACCGCGTACATCAATTTGAAAAAGTAGAGATCATTCAACTGGTAAAACCAGAGAAAAGCTATGATACATTAGACGAAATGGTGGCTCATGTGGAAAGGCTTTTACAATCGTTGAAATTGCCTTACCGTATTTTAAAACTTTGTGGTGGCGACATGAGTTTTGCTTCTGCAATTACCTACGATTTTGAAGTGTACAGTGCTGCACAGGAAAAATGGCTGGAAGTAAGTTCTGTTTCCAACTTCGAAAGTTTTCAAAGCAGCCGAATGAAGATTCGGTATAAAGACGAAAATGGAAAATCCCAATTTGTTCATTCATTAAATGGAAGTTCTTTGGCTTTACCAAGAATTGTTGCCTGTTTGCTGGAAAATAATCAGACAGATGAAGGAATCAAACTGCCGAAAGTACTTCATGCATATTTCAGAAATGAAATGATAACCAGGTAATCATAAATCTAAAAAAGGCCCTCAATTGCAGGCCTTTTTTAGATTATTTTTTTTCTGTAATTATTTTAAAACTTCCTGCAGTTTTTGCTCCAATGCTTCTCCCCGTAAATTTTCAGCAATAATTTTTCCTTCCGGATCCAATAAAACATTAAAAGGTATTCCCTGAATATTATATAATAAAACCACCGTACTCTCCCATCCTTTTAAATCGCTTACTTGTGTCCAGGTCAGATTATCATCTGCAATGGCCTTTATCCATTTCTCTTTCTGATCGGGATTATCCAGCGATACACCCAGAATGGTAAAATTTTTATCCTTGAATTTATTATACGCATTCACCACATGCGGATTTTCAACCCTGCATGGCTTGCACCAACTTGCCCAAAAATCGACCAACACATATTTACCCCGAAAAGAATTCAGGGCAACCAAATTACCATCAACAGATGGCAAACTAAATTCCGGTGCTTGTTGACCAACAAAACCTTTACTTTTTTCAACCTGGGTAATCAATATTTTTTGTAAAGATTGCATTCCCTTGTGTTCAGGAAATTTTTTAACTCCTTCAGCCAACAAGACGATCAGCTGGTCTGATGAAAATGCTTCCATCCGAAGATTAGGATTATTAGCCATGGTTTGATAAGAACCTAAAGCAAATAAAACAAGTGTTGGACTTTTACTTTCTTTTACAAAACCGGATATATAATTTTTAATTGCCTGTGCGTCTGTATTTCTTTTTTTAAGTAACACCGACAATATACTATCGCCAACATTTTGTTTGTATAAACTATCTAATTGTTGATTAGCTAAATAAAGAAAACGGATTTTATTGCCTGATGCTGTTACAAAATCTTTCATTAATTGACTTGCCGGAGAACCAGCTACACTGTATGCATCTTCCTGCTTATTTAAATCGGCTTGTATCTTTATTTTCTTTACATCATTAATCAGGGAAGCAAAAGGATATTGGCTATTATCCAATACCAGGTTGTATAAGGCCTCTTCTGTTGGTCTTGTTTTTAAAACAAACTCACCATTTGCTCCTAAAATTGACGAATCAGCGGCTGGTATCTGATTACCTGTCATGGCAGTTTCTACCAGGTAAACCATTTTTGCCTGACTGTTTTTTATGGTTCCCGAAACTTCAAATTGATTGACCGACTTTTGACAGGAAGAGAATAAAACTATCCCGGTCATCCATGTTATTAATATATTTTTCATTTACTTTTTATTTATGGTTTATTTAATTTTTCAGTTAAAAGATCAGTGGTAATTTTTGGATCTGCCTTTCCTTTGGAAAGTTTTTTTACTTCCCCAACAAAAAGTCCAATCAACCCTTTTTTACCTTTTTTATATTCCAATACCTTACCAGGAAAATTTTGTAAAACAGTTTCCACCCATTCATTGATCGAATCTTCGCTGCTATCCTGAATCAGATTTAATGCTTCTGCAATGTCCAATACTTTCTTATCCGGATTATTTATTAATTCATTGAATACAGCCGAAGAAGCATTGGAGAAACTCAATTTGCCGGTATCAACTAAGTTAATTAAGTCCGTCATTCTTTCACTACTTACGGGAAAATTTTCAATAGTTTTATTATTATTATTCAACCATGTTTTTACGGGGCCAGTCATCCAGTTTGCAGATGCCTTGTATTTATTTGAATGCATACAAAGCTTTTCAAAATAATTGGAAAACAGTCTCTCCTCAGCTATAACTTCTGCATCATATGCTGAAAGTGAAAATTCGTTTATATATTTTTTTACCCTGTCAGCCGGCAACATAGGAATTGATTTCCGGATCTCTTCAATAATTTCATCCGTAATATTGAAAGCGGTTAAATCGGGTTCGGGAAAATAGCGATAATCCTCTGCGTCTTCTTTATCCCGTATTGGAAAAGTCGAATCATCCGATGCATCAAAACTCATGGTTTGCTGAATAATGGTGCCGCCATTTTCCAAAATTTCAATCAGTCTTTTTGATTCAATTTCAATGGCTTTTTTTACGTTGCGGATACTATTCAGATTTTTTACTTCTACACGGGTACCTAATTTAGTATCTCCTTTTTTCCGAACAGAAATATTTGCATCACAACGCAAACTTCCTTCTTCCATATTTCCATCACAAACATGCAGGTAACGAACCATTTTCCTGATTTCAGAAACAAAAGCGAATGCTTCCTCTGCACTGTTCATGGCCGGTTCTGTTACAATTTCTATCAACGGAGTTCCGGCACGGTTATAATCAATAGACGTGTTCTCCGCATCTACATCATGCAAACTTTTACCAGCATCTTCTTCCAGGTGAATTCTGTTCAGTTTAATTTGTTTTGTACCCGATGCTGTTTTCATTGAAATATAACCCCCTTTACAAATAGGCGTTGTATGTTGCGACACCTGGTATCCTTTTGGCAAATCGGGATAGAAATAATTTTTCCGTGCAAAATAATTGTAATTCTCAATTTGGCAATGACATGCTAAACCCATTTTTATAGCCAGTTCAATGGCTTTTTTATTGATGCGGGGCAATGTACCTGGATGGGCCAATGTAATTGCTGATGTTTGAGCATTCGGTTCGGCACCAAATGCTGTGCTATCGCCGCTAAACAACTTGCTTTTGGTTAAAAGTTGGGCATGAATTTCCAGCCCCACAACAATCTCATAATCCTGATAACGAATAATATTATCCATAAAAATAGATGCCCGATAGATTGAAGTTTTAATTTAAAATTTAAAAAAACTTATGCTGTCAAGTTTGTCAAAAATAGCTATTTAATTTTTCAGGATTAGAATACTACAAGTTAAAAAGCCGGTTCATTCAACTACTTAGTTGAATGAACCGGCTTTTAGAAATCAACATTAATATTTATTATAAATCGACTGTTTTGAGTTTCTTCGGAATTTTTACTTCAAAATTCTGCACTTTTCCGTTTCGAAGCAATTTGATCATATAAGATGATCCGTCTTTATTTTCTTTGACAATCTTAGCTACATCATCCGCCGTTTTTACTTCCTTATCATTGATATGTGTAATCAGATCATCTTTTTTAACACCTGCTTTTCCTGCATTTCCATCAGTAGTTACTTCTAAAACTTTCACATTCTTTCCATCTTCTGTATCCTGAACAGAAAGGCCCATCTTTGGTTTATTGTCCATAGTCCAAAAATTTAAAGAAGGAGGACTAGTCATTCTTGGTACTCTTGGTAAACTTGGCATACTTGGCAACATTCTATCCAACTCAAAATAGTTTCCCTTTGGCAAAGCTTCGTAATACCCTTTTTGCACATTTAACTGCATTCCTTCCCATTTGCCAAGTTCTACGTTTAACTTTTGTCCTTTATTATCCCGCAGTATTAAAACCACAACTTTATCACCTGGTTTATGATCGCCAATTGTTTTTGTCAATTCATCCGGGTTGGATATTTTTATTTCATCCACTTGAGTAATAATATCTCCTTTTTTCAGCCCGCCTTTTTCAGCAGCACTTCCTTTAATCACTTCTTTTATTTCAACCGTACCAGAAGCAGATTTCTCGGTACTTACACCTAGCATGGCTTTATTTTCATTTTCACCAAAGAACTTAAACTCATGTTGATCTCTTTGCAAATTCATATTACCTCTTGGAGAAGCAATCCGCAGGTTATCAAAATCCCTGAATTTATTTATTGAAATATTAATATCCTTATCGCTAAAATCTTTGACCGGTTTCCCGTTAATAAGCACATTATCTCCATCAATTTTAATTGTTATTTTTTCTTTTCTATCAGCACTTTTTCTGATAATGACTTCCCTGATTTCTTTATTACCCTCCTTTTCAATTTTCTTTTTTTCGATAACCTTCTTTTCTACGTTTTTTTCCTGTTGTGCAATCAGTAAGCCAGGAGTTAATAATAAAATAAATAGAGAAGCAGGAATTAGTTTAATTAGCCGTTTCATATAATTAATGTTTTAGATTACCTACGTTATTTTTCGTAGATCAAATATAGGAACAATTATTTAATACGAAAACTTTCGGAAATGTTAAATTGATAGTAATGAAAATCTGTATTATATTAGCACTTTAAATCCCCACTGACCTATAAATTGAAGACCGCCAAGCTGAATTGTTTAATTTTACAGTTGATTTTCACCAAACCTCAAAAACAGCAATGCTTCATTTATGGTCGATTTATTTTTTATAGTATGTGCTGTAATTTGCATTGCATCCATTTTATATTCCTTGAAAATATTAATAGAAACAAGAGATATTGAAAATAAAATGCACGACGACTAAACAGTTTCAGATCAGGCTTTTTATTTTTTCAATCATCAAATCCAAATTTTCTGCATCCTGTCCTCCGGCAGTAGCCAATGTTTTTTGACCTCCTCCTCCACCTTTTATCAGCGGCGCAACATGTTCTTTAATAATTTTAGGAGCATCTAGATTTTTCTCCTCAGCTAGTTTTTCATCTATTAAAATAACCATCTGTGCTTTGCCATCAATATTTGAAGCAAGCACAACGAAATAATTTTCTAATTCATTTTTCAGGTCGAAACAAAGCTTTTTTAATGCATCTGCATTGCTTACATGAACAATCCTACCCAAAAAATTTACTCCGTTGATGGTTTCTATTTGAAGTTTCAATTCATTTTTAAGTACTACTAATTGCTTTGCTTCTATTGCTTCCAATTTCTTTTTTAAATCGGCATTTTCTGAAACCAGGCTTTCCACATTTTTCAATAAATCTTTCGGGTTTTTTAAAAACTCTTTAACCTGGTTCAATTCATTCAAATATGTATTCAGAAAGTTATTGGCCCTTTTGCCAGATACAGCTTCTAAACGCCGAACACCGGCTGCCACAGCCGTTTCATGTCTGATCTTGAATAAACCCAACTCACCAGTAGATGCAATATGAGTTCCTCCACACAATTCAATTGAATAATTCTCGTCTATAATAACAACACGTACCGTGTCGCCGTATTTTTCGCCAAATAAAGCCATAGCACCCAGCTTCATGGCTTCATCTTTTGGTAATTCCTTTATGATAACCGGAATATTCGCTCTTATTTTTTCATTGACCAATTCTTCAACTTTGCAAATCTCGTCATTGGTCATTTTAGCAAAATGGGCAAAATCGAACCGAAGATGTACTTCATTTACCAGCGAACCTTTTTGCGTAACATGCTTACCCAAAACCTGTCGCAATGCTGCATGCAATAAGTGTGTTGCCGAATGATGCAGGGTTATGTCTTTTCTTTTTTGTGCATCCACTTTTGCAATGACTTCTCCTGTTAATTGCTTAGGTAAAGTATCTGTAAAATGAATAATGATCTCATTTTCCTTTTTTGTATTAACCACTTCTATTGATTCATCAGCAAAAATCAAAACACCCGTATCACCAACCTGCCCTCCGCTTTCGGCATAAAATACAGTGGCATCCAAAACCAATTGAAAGCCTTCCTTATTCTTTGCTTTTACTTTTCTGTATTTAATTAAACGACAGTTACATGCTAATTTATCATATCCTACAAAACCTATTGACTTTGCATCACTATCCACTACAACCCAGTCTTCTGTATCAACTGTAGTAGCAGCACGGCTTCTATCTTTTTGCATTTTCATTTCCAATTCAAATCCAGCTTCATCCACTTGGAATCCATTTTCAAGTGCAATCAACCTGGTGAGGTCAATCGGAAAACCAAATGTGTCATATAATTCAAATGCATCTTTACCCGAAATGTTTTTAGCAGAAGAAGTCTGTATGATGTCATCAATTCTTTTCAGTCCTTTTTCTAATGTTCGTAAAAAAGATTCTTCTTCTTCTTTGATGACCTTACTTACAAAATCTATTTGTTTATGTAATTCCGGAAATACATGTTCAAATTGTTTGGCCAGTTGTGGCATCAACTGATGCAGGAGTGGTGTTTTGTAATTTAAATAGGTATAGTAATAACGCACAGCCCTGCGAAGTATTCGCCGGATAACATAGCCGGCACCAGTGTTTGAAGGCAATTGTCCATCAGCTATTGTAAACCCGATTGCCCGAATATGATCGGCAATAACGCGGAAAGATACAGACTCTAACCAGGCATCACCCGAATCTGGGGTACAAGTAGCGTCATATTTTTTTTGTGTAATTTTTTCTGTTACAGAGATAGTTCCCGTAAAAATATCGGTATCATAATTGGAAGTTTTTTTCTGCAAAACCCGAACCAGTCGTTCCAATCCCATACCTGTATCTACATGTTTTGCAGGTAGCGATTCCAGTGATCCATCTTTCAACCGGTTAAATTGTATGAATACATTATTCCATATTTCAATAACCTGTGGATGATCATTATTAACCAGTATTTTCCCATCTACCAAATTCCGTTCTTCATCAGTACGGCAATCCACGTGAATTTCGGTACAAGGTCCACAGGGACCCGTGTCGCCCATTTCCCAAAAATTATCTTTTTTATTTCCCATCAGGATCCTTTCTTCAGCAATCCATTTCTTCCACTCATCGAAAGCTTCCTGGTCTTTTGGGATATTCTCTTTTTCATCTCCTTCAAAAACCGTTACATAAACCCTGTCATTAGCTATGCCATACACATTAGTCAACAGATCCCAACTCCAAGCAATGGCTTCTTTCTTAAAATATCCACTTGCTGGGTTTGAAGGATTTCCAAAACTCCAGTTTCCAAGCATTTCAAACATCGTATGATGGTATGTATCTACACCCACTTCTTCGAGGTCGTTATGTTTACCGGATACCCGTAAGCATTTTTGTGTGTCGGCTACTTTCCAATTTACCGGAACACTGTTGCCCAGAAAATAATCCTTGAATTGATTCATTCCTGCATTGGTAAACATCAGGGTTGGATCGTTTTTTACAACAATCGGGGACGAGGGTACTATTTCATGACCTTTAGAAATGAAATATTCCATGAACTTTTGGCGAATTTCTATGCTGCTCATCATAATGACAAGAATTGTAATTTTTTATGCTAATACGAGTATATTTGTTTGCCTCGTAAATTAATTAAAAAGATTCGCAAAGGTAATCCATTCGGTTTCAATATCATTCCGAAAACCAAGGTTTAGGCTGAACATGAAAAAAATTAAATA
>JAYWCV010000075.1:0-50556 GCA_043780275.1 Chitinophagaceae bacterium | reverse complement strand
AATCCAAACCATGCTTGAACGTTTTAAAAAAATTACCTGTTTTGTTTTCGATATGGATGGCGTATTAACGGACGGAACAATCCTGGTATTGAATGACGGACAGCATGCAAGGAGAATGAGTATTAAAGATGGATTTGCGCTACAGCTGGCCATCAAAAAAGGATATGCCATCCTGGTTGCATCCGGTTCCAATTCGGATGCAGTTGTTCAACGCTTACAAAAACTGGGTGTAACTGAAGTGCATATGGGCATTTTGGATAAGAAAAAACTGGTTTCCGATTATTTGATAAAACAAAATCTAAATTGGGAAAATGTGTTGGTCATGGGAGATGATATTCCTGATCTTGAAATTTTAAAAGAGGCCGGTCTTTCCTGTTGTCCCGCAGACGCTGTACCGGAAGTAAGAACAATATCACATTACATATCTGCCAGGAATGGAGGCGATGCATGTGTAAGGGATGTTATTGAAAAAGTATTACGCTGCAACGATCATTGGAGTTTTGATAAAGAAATTGCTTCTGCTTAATTTCATCCCACAATAGTTTTATCTTACAAAAAAAAGCATGAGATTGATTGCCGCCTTCATCCAGTTAATCAGGCTGCCGAATCTTATTTTTATTGCACTCACGCAATATCTTTTTCACTTTGCTATAGTTTTACCTTTATTTAAAAATCAGGGAATAGAACCGATTTTTTCCTGTTCCTTATTGTCGCTGTTAATTTTTTCTTCCGTTTTGATTGCCGCCGCCGGATATATCATCAATGATTATTTCGATATCAATATTGACCTGGTTAACAAGCCACATAAAAATGTAATTGATGCAATCATCAATCGCCGATGGGCCATGTTTTGGCATTCGCTGCTTTCTTTCATAGGTGTAGCAATAGGTTTTTTTGTTGGCTGGAAAATAAATATCTGGTGGATCGGACCGGCGAATTTTTTATGTAGCTTTTTTTTATTTACCTATTCTACTACATTTAAAAAGAAATTATTAGTAGGTAATATTATTATTTCTTTACTCACCGGATGGACCGTTGCATTGATTGGCCTGTCGAATTTTTATCTTGTTTATTTTCACAAAACGTCATTTGGAGATTTTGAAAATGATAAACTTTTCCGTTTAACCATACTCTATTCAGCATTTGCTTTTATTATTTCATTAATACGTGAAGCTGTCAAGGATATGGAAGATATTGAAGGAGATCGAAAATTTGGCTGTACAACATTGCCCATCAAATGGGGGATGAATGCATCCAGAATTTATGTAGTATTATGGCTATCTGTTTTGATTGCCATACTGTTTATTTTGCTTGCCTATGTATTGCAATATAATTGGTGGTGGCTCGACCTGTATACTTTACTTCTTATCATAATGCCTTTATCATATACGCTGGTCAAACTTCAAAAAGCCAGGGTTGCAAAAGATTATCATGTATTAAGTACATTCACAAAACTGATCATGTTTGCGGGTATACTCTCCATGATTTTTTTTAAATTCTATTTATAAAAATGAATCGAACAATTATACTTGCGTCACAATCTCCCCGTCGCAAACAATTATTGGAGTGGGCCGAAATTCCATTCGAAGTGGTAGTTGTAGAAACAGATGAATCGCATCCGGAAAATTTAAGCCTGGAAGAAATTGCTTTTCATATTGCAACAAATAAAGCATTGGCTGTAAAACCCTTGGTTGACGAAAACGCCATCATTCTGGCGGCTGATACCATGGTTGTATTACGTAATACTATTATCAACAAACCGATGGACCGTACTGATGCAATTCAAATTTTATCTTCTCTCTCCGGTCAGATACACCAGGTGATTACGGCTGTTTGCATCATACAAAAAGATAAGAAAACCTGCTTCGCAGATATAACCGAAGTTGAATTTCATGAGCTGACTTCTGAACAAATTGAATTCTACGTAGACAAATACAAACCTTACGACAAGGCCGGTGCTTATGCCATCCAGGAATGGATAGGCGTTGTAGGTATCAAATCAGTTTCCGGTGATTTCTATAATGTGATGGGCTTGCCGGTAAGCAGGGTAGTTAGGGAATTGGAAAAATTTGGATGAAATAACACTCCATGACTAAAATTTATTTCCATTGTTTTTGATTACAAACAATCTGCATTATCTTAAGTAATCATTCATTAAGTTATGAACGAAAACTTACTTCAATTTATCTGGCAGTTTCAATATTTTTCTAAAACGGAACTGGAAACGAATAGTCACGAACTGCTTCAAATTATTCATAGTGGTCATCATAACAGAAACCAAGGTCCTGATTTTTCAGATGCCCGTTTGTTAATCGGAAACACCGTTTGGGCCGGATCAGTAGAAGTACATATCAAATCATCCGATTGGAAAAAACATCATCACCAGCAGGATAGCCGATACGAAAACGTAATCCTGCATGTGGTATGGGAAGATGATAAACAGGGGCCTTTATCCATTCCAGTTTTTGAATTAAAAAACAAGGTGTCTACTATTTTATTAAAAAAATATGAAGAACTGATGAACTCGGCTTCTTTTATTCCATGTGAAAAAAGCATATTGACTGTAAAAGAGATTACTCTTCAAAATTGGAAAGAAAGGCTGTTGGCAGAAAGACTTATTAGAAAAACGGACCTTGCCAGATCTTTTTTGCAAGAAACCAATCATCATTGGGAGGAAATATTCTGGTGGATGCTTGCCCGCAATTTTGGCAATAAATTAAATACAGATGCTTTCGAACAGATAGCCCGGTCTGTTTCTGTCAATTTGCTGGCAAAACATAAATCGAATATTATTCAATTAGAAGCCTTGCTATTGGGGCTTGCCGGGCTTCTTAAAAATGAATTCAAAGATGTTTATCCTAAAACTCTTCAGCAAGAATATCTTTTTTTGAAAAAGAAATATAAACTCACGGAAATCATTGATCCGATAAATTTCCATCGCACCCGACCTGGAAATTTCCCCACCATTCGATTGGCACAATTAGCCATGCTTATTCAACATTCAGTTCATTTGTTTTCAAAAATAAAGGAGGCCGAAGATTTAAAAACAGTCAGCGATTGGTTCAAGGTTACAGCCAATGATTACTGGAATGACCATTACCGGTTTGATGAGTCTTCCATTTTCAAAAAGAAAAGTATTGGTAAATCTTTTATTGAAAATATTTTTATTAATACCATTATACCGGTCTTGTTTGCTTATGGCGAGTTGCATGACATTGATCAATATAAAGACAAAGCCATCCAATGGCTTGAACAAGTAGATGCCGAAAAAAATGTGATCACTAAAGGCTTTGTCAGCCTAGGTTTGCAGAACAGGAATGCATTTGATTCGCAGGCATTTCTTGAAATGAAAAACGAATATTGCAATAAAAAGAAATGTTTGCAATGTGCCGTTGGTAATGCTTTACTGAAAGCTGATTCATGATTATTCGCCCCAGGTTCCCCAATCAACTTTTACGGCAATTTCCGGATGCAGACTTAATTGTACCGGACAGGTATTGGCTGTATTAATGAAGATCACTTTTGTTTTTTCGTCCAAAGTGGATAATGAATCCGGTAAATGAAATGTCAGGTTTATTGCGCCAATCCTCCTGGGATTTGCTATCATAATTTTTTCTACGTCTATTTTGATACCCGTCAAATCAATATTCATGGTATTGGCTTTAATACCCATTACCGTAACCATACAGGTTGCCAGAGAAGTGGCCATCAGATCGGTTGGCGAAAACCGTTCTCCCTTCCCATAATTATCAACCGGGGCATCTGTATCGAAACTGGATCCTGATTGAAGATGTGTGCAGGTAGTTCTTAACTCCCCTTTATAAATTACCGTTGATGTCATTACTAATTTTTGCCTAAATTTACGTCAGTAATAATTCACCAAGTAATATACCATGAAAAAACTCTTTATACTTTTTATATTAACATCTTTTACATGTAGCTTATATGCTCAGGATGCAAAGGAAAAAAAGGAGCAGAAAAAAGCAGAAAAAAGAGAAAAAATTAATGCAATGATCAGGCAGGAAGAAGAAGGAGTGTTGGTTTTTTCCAAACAAAGTATATTCGGCATATTCCTTCGGTCAAATGGATATGGGTTTAATTATGAAAAAGGAAAAATGAAATCCCTAACCAGTTCAAATATATTTGGATTTGAATTTTCTGAAATCAAACATTTAAAAGAAGATAAATTACCAAACGGCAGCTTTACTTTTGGTAACCCCTATATCTATGGTAAAATAAATAATTTCTACCAACTTAAACTGGGATTTGGACAACAGCGTATGTTGGGACAGAAAGGAAACAAAAATGGCATTGCTGTGTCAGCAGTTTATTCCGGTGGACTTACTATTGGTATGTTGCGACCATATTATTTGGAAGTACAAACGCAGGGTAATACGGCAAAATTCATCAGTTATAAACAAGATAGTACGGCATTCCTGAATGGTTTCATAATTGGTGGCGGAGGATTTGATAAAGGTTGGAATGAAATAGAATTTAAACCAGGAGTTTATGCTAAAGGGGCTCTGCGTTTTGATTATGGCCGTTTCAACGAAGTAGTTTCCGGCATAGAACTTGGCCTTAGTATAGAAGCATATGGAGATAAAATTCCCATCATGGCTCATTCAAAAGAGCAACAACTATTCTTTCAGGGACATATTGCAATCCTGTTTGGTCACCGAAAGTAATCGGCTTATTTTTGTCCACATTTTCAACGAAACTAATTAAGAATACGTTTTAATTGTTTTCATCATTCAAAAAATCTGAATTTTTAGGTATGATAGAACTTCCGGTTATTTCGGGTGTAGTAGAGGCAAAGCTTAAAAAACCAGACTGGCTAAGAGTTAAACTCCCCATCGGCGAAAGCTATAAACATGTACGTGGCCTGGTAGACAAGCATAAATTACATACCATTTGCGAAAGCGGTAATTGCCCTAATATGGGTGAATGTTGGGGCGAAGGCACAGCAACATTTATGATTTTAGGTAATACTTGTACCCGTAGTTGTGGTTTTTGTGCTGTTTCAACTGGTCGTCCCGATCCGATTGACTGGGATGAACCTCAGCGTGTAGCCGAAGCAATAAACCTAATGAAAGTGAAACATGCTGTTATTACATCTGTTGATAGAGATGAAATAAAAGATGGCGGATCAATTATTTGGTATAATACCATTAAAGCAGTCAAATCTTTAAATCCGGATACCACTTTAGAAACCTTGATTCCTGATTTTAAAGGAGAGAAAGAAAATATTCAAAGAATAATAGAAGCTGCTCCTGAAGTAGTTTCGCATAATATTGAAACAGTTGAAAGATTAACCCGACAGGTTCGAATACAGGCAAAATACTGGCGGAGTATGGATGTTATCAAAACTTTGAAAGATGGCGGCATGCGTACCAAAAGTGGCATCATGCTGGGTCTTGGGGAATCATTGGATGAAGTGAAACAAACCATAAAGGACTTGTATAATGCCGGCACCGATGTAATTACGATTGGACAATATTTGCAGCCTACAAAAAAACATTTAGCTGTTGTACGATTTGTACATCCTGACGAGTTTGCCGAACTCCGTGAATTTGGGTACAGTATCGGATTAGATTATGTAGAAAGTGGACCCTTGGTTCGATCATCTTACCACAGCGAAAGACATGTATTCCCGGGCCTTGGAAGAAAAGAATGGGAAGCAGCAAAATTTTCAACAGCCGTATAATTATTATATGATTAAATCTTTTTTATTCGGAGTGATACTGATCGGTATTACTCCTTGTTGTTATAGCCAACTAATCTGGCAGAATGTAGACAGTTTGTTTCAGCCACTTCCAAAGTCGGTACATGTTTACAAAACCGAATCTAAGATTGGGGACAAATCTAATATTGCTTTTTATGTAGAAGCTGATTTGAATGATAAAAATTTGAGTTTCATTGCTGATACAAGCTTTAATAGAAGATTAACTCCCAACCAGTTTTTTGAAAAAAATAATCAACCAATCCTTGTAGTAAACACAACTTTTTTTTCTTTTGCCACTAACCAGAATTTAAATGTTGTGATGAATAACAGAAGCCTATACAGTTATAATGTCCATTCCACTGCGTTGAAAGGAAAGGATACGCTCATGTTCAGTCACGTGTTTGGCAGTGCAATAGGCATTTCTAAAAATAGAAAAGCAGATGTCGCCTGGCTTTTTACCGACTCACTAAAACAGTTTCCTTATGCCAGTCAGCAAATCGTAAAAGCCAAAAATGATTCAATAAATAAAATTGAATTTGCAGATGTTAAACGAAATAGTTCTTTCAAAAAATGGAAAATGCAAACCGCTGTTGGTGGTGGTCCGGTATTAATCCAACATGGAGAAATTAATATTACAAATAACGAGGAAATGAAATTTGCAGGTAAAGCCATTGATGATAAACATCCAAGAACCGGTATGGGCCATACGAAAGACGGCAAATTGATTGTACTTGTAATTCAGGGTAGGTTTCCTTTTTTGGCCGAAGGAGCAACCTTAAATCAGGAAGCACAAATATTTAAAGACCTTGGATGCCTGGAAGCGATCAACCTGGATGGAGGTGGCAGCAGTTGTTTGCTGATCAATGGAAAAGAAACCATCAAACCTTCTGATGCAGCAGGACAGCGGGCAGTACCGGCAGTTTTTATCATTAATAAATTATAATATCTCTGGGTTTTGAGTTATTATAATTTTTTTAACACTCAAAACATATTTTTTTTCTCACAATTTTCATTGTTGGCACGATTTTCCATTTATCATATTGAACAAAAAAATTAAAATTATGAAAAGGAATATCTTAATCTTATCAGCCATTTTATTTTCTGCCTCTGTAGCTTTTATCTCGTGTAGTAAAGATGATACTAAAGGCAAATCAACATTGCATGTGCGTTTAACTGACGCACCCACAGCATTTGAACAGGTAAATGTGGATATACGGGAAGTAAGAGTGAAATTCTCAGATGATACAACTTCAAGCGGATGGGTTACATTGACTACCTACCCTGGAATTTACAATTTACTGGCTTATCAAAATGGAGTTGATACTTTATTAGGTACCGGTGTATTTCCAACACAGGTTGTAAAAGAGATCCGTTTTGTATTAGGCCCAAACAATACAATTAAAGATGCCGGAGTTGTTTATCCATTAACGATTCCGAGCGGTTCAGAATCAGGTTTAAAACTTAAAATTAATAAAGCATTAAATGCTACCCTGGAAACAATAATCATTGATTTTGATGCCGCATTATCTGTAAAAAAGGAAGGCACCGGTGATTATAAATTAAGGCCCGTTTTAAAAATCAAATAATTCTATTTAGGGTTTTTTACTTCAACTTTTCATTCGTAAATCAAAGCACTGGCACCAAGTATGGCAGCATCAGCTTCTTTCAGCTCACTAAATTTTAATTGTACTTTATTTTTAAACACCTGAATCAAATTTTCTTCCATCGCTCTTTTGGTAGGATTCAGAATTAAATCTCCGGCATTGGTTAATCCTCCAAAAAGTACAATAGCTTCGGGAGATGAGAACATAATAAAGTTTGCCAGCGCTTCGCCTAAAATTTGTCCGGTGTATTCATATACTTTATTGGCAATGCTGTCACCTTTTATTGCACATTCATAAACCGATTTGCTGGTGATTAATTCATTGATGGAAAAATCTCTCAACAGGCTTTTCTCATTTGGGTTATCAGCAAGTAATTCAAGAGCAGTTTCCCGAACACCGGTGGCAGATGCGTATGATTCAAGTGTACCTCTGATACCTGTTCCTTTATGCATTCTACCTCCGGGACGAATAATTGTGTGACCGAGTTCTCCGGCAAAACCATCATGCCCTAAAACAATTTTTCCGTCAATAACGATACCACTTCCAACACCGGTTCCCAATGTGATGGTAATGAAATGTTTCAAACCCTTTGCACAACCATGAATCATTTCGCCCATGGCTGCTGCGTTTGCATCGTTTGTCAACTTTACAGGCACACTGAATTTTGCAGAAAATAATTTGGCCAATGGAATGATTCCTTTCCAGACCAGGTTTGGGGCATATTCAATATTTCCGGTATAAAAATTACCATTGGGTGCACCGATACCTATTCCGGAGATTTGATTAATTCCCCCGATATGATTTAACATCGGTTTCAGTTTCTGAAAGATCACTTCAATAAATTCTTCTACACTTTCGTGTTCATTGGTTAAAATGCGATCCTGTTCCAGGATATTTCCTGCTTCGTCTACAATCCCAAATTTCGTATTCGTTCCGCCAATATCAATTCCAATGGCAAATTTATTAGTTGAATTCATGTGCTTATTTTAAAACAGCCACTCAATCGTGGCTGTTAAATTTAGTAAGAAATATTTTTAATGGCTCACTGCAATTTCTGCATCATAATCAATGCCCTGCTTTCTAAGTACATTTTTTACAGATACCGCAAAGAAAGCCAGGTAAGCAAAACAAATGACGGCTACCCAATAGGAGTTATGAATTCCAAAGCCTTCTATGCTAGATCCGGTTTGTAAATAATCTGCCAATTTCCCCTGAATAGGAGGTATGATTCCTCCACCTAAGATCATCATGATAAGAAATGCTGAACCCTGTGTGGTATATTTTCCAAGACCTGCAATGGATAAACTGAAAATACAAGGCCACATGATACTACAAAATAATCCACCTGCTAAAAAAGCATAGGTTGCAACCAGACCATGTGTAAATATTCCTATCATCATGGCAAACATGCCCAATGAACTAAAAATAAGCAAGGTTCTAACCGGCTTATCCTGGCTGATATAAAAAGCTGCAATCTGTATTAATACACAGACAATATAGTAATAAAGAGGGGTCATGTCATATTGTGCCATGCTGTTTATTCCAAGAATGACTCCAAATGCGACCATGGGAACAACAAAAAGCAATATGTTTTTCATGTTTTTACTTAATTTAAAAACACTGATTGCACCGGCCCACCTTCCGATCATTAAACTTCCCCAATACATAGAAATATACGGTGCAGCTTCCGAAGATTGTAATCCACCCATATTTTGTTGTTTAAGTAGTTCACTCAAATTACTTCCAATAGTTACTTCTACTCCTACATAAACGAATATGGCCAGCATACCCAGCACCAATTGCGGATATTGCATGGCCCCCCAACCAATCGGATTCTTTTTTGCTTTCATGTTAGAAAACAGAAGACCTCCTACAACTACTAATAAAGCTCCCAATAGCCATTTCATCCGATACGTTTCAAGATCATGTTTTTCAAGTGCTGTCGCATTGGTCATGTCTGTTTTATAACTGTCAAATACGGGGACAAACATGATGATTAATAATCCTGTAATAATTAATAAAGAGTAGAAGGCCTTATTTGCATTTTCTGTTTTTTCTTCCAACACACCAGCAGGAACTTTTTTAGAAAAGAAAAACAAAGCAGCAGCACCAATAAAAAGTAATCCCACACAGGAATAAAGTATAATCACTTTGGAAAGACTAAGTGAGGCAATTTTTTCATCGGTAATGGCTGCAGTTGTTCCAAAAAGTGCGAAGGCAACCAGAATGGGTCCGATAGTAGTACCAAATGAGTTGATACCACCACCCAAATTTACCCGGCCGGTACCTGTTGATGGATCGCCCAATGAAATTGCAAATGGTTGAGCGGCGGTTTGCTGCAAAGAAAAACCCAGCGCAACAATAAATAATCCCACAAGCATACCTGCAAATGTATTTCCTTCAACCGCAATGATCATAGCAACTGCTCCCAATGCAGAAAACAATAAACCATAAACAATGCTTTTTTTATAGCCCCACTTTCCAACCAAGTCTTTTCCGCCATAAGCCCCGTATGCAAACAGGCCCAAAGCACCAATATAATAAGCAGTATAAAAAGCAAAATCTATCAATTGACTTTGAAACTGATCGAGCCCAAAATAATGTTTACAAAAAGGAATAAAGACGCTATTTCCGGCCGCAATAAATCCCCAGAAAAAGAAAACGGTGACGAGTGTACTTAACGCACTGTAGTTAGTTGCTTGCTTTCCAGATGTCATTTTTAAAAATTTTAAGAACGGAAAATAATAGATTTTTCTGACAGTAAAATATTCTTGTTATATTGAATGCTTACAAGATTAAAATTTATTGATGGAAATAGTTCATGTTTCGGCCGAATGCTATCCGATGGCTAAAGTAGGAGGACTTGCAGATGTGGTAGGTGCATTACCTAAGTATCAACAACTGTCAGGCAATACAGCCAAAGTTATTTTACCCATGCACAGGACTAAATTCCTGTATGACAATGAATGGGATTTGATTTACAAATCGTCCATGTATTTAGGTGAAAAGAAATATGATTACAGTATCATCAAAGAAAAAACGCAGAAACTTGGATTTGATTTATACCTGGTAGACATATTTGGATTACTTGACAGGGAGAACGTTTATGGGTATGATGACGATACCGAACGGTTCACTGCTTTTCAAATAGCTATCCTGGATTGGATCATGAGTTGGAAAAAATTGCCGGATATTATTCATGTACATGATCATCATGCGGGATTGATACCTTTTATGATGAAGCATTGTTTTGTATTTAAAAAATTAAGCAATACCGTATCTGTATTAACCATTCATAATGCACAATACCAGGGATGGATGGGATGGGATAAAGCAAACTACATTCCGTATTGGGATTCCTCGAAGAAAGGATTGCTCGATTGGAAAAATAATATCAACCCTTTAGCCAGTGCTGTTAAATGTGCCTGGAAGGTTACTACGGTTAGTCCAAGTTACCTGGAAGAATTAAGAATAGTCAGCAATGGTTTAGAAACTTTGTTTCAGGTAGAATTTCCAAAATGTGTAGGTATTTTAAATGGCATTGATACCAATGTTTGGGATCCTTCCAGTGATACTTATATTGACCATCACTTTGACAGCAAAACCGTACATGCTGGAAAACGTATAAATAAAAAAACCTTATGTAAATCATTTGAAATTTCGGAGGACAAACCTTTGTTTGCATTTATCGGAAGATTGGTTGGAGAAAAAGGTGCAGATGTTTTGGAAAAAGTATTCCAGGATTCTTTCATTCATATCGGCAGAAAGATGAACTTTTTAATTTTAGGTTCTGGTGCAAAAGAAGTAGAAGATGGTCTGAATGGCTTAAAAAAAATATCGCAAAATGATTACGATGTCTATATCGGTTATAATGAAAAACTGAGCCACCTGGTTTATGCAGGTGCCGATTTTTTATTAATGCCTTCTAGAGTAGAACCATGCGGACTCAATCAATTGTACTCGATGCGATATGGCACCGTGCCGGTAGTAAGAAAGACAGGCGGGCTAAAAGATACCGTTATCGATTTTGAAGATGTGGATGGTTATGGTGTTTGTTTCAGTAAGACAGATACCGGAGACATTACACATGCCATAAGCAGATCGTTGAAACTGTATGAAGACAAAGCCAAATTCAATAAAGTAAGGGAAAAAATGATGAACCTCGATTATAGTTGGGAGAAAAGTGTAAAAAGCTATGACGAACTGTATCGATCATTTTTCATACCTTAAAGAAGTAAAAAATATTTTAAGCAAAGACATATGTCAAAAGAAATAGTAGCAGTCATTTTAGGCGGTGGTGCAGGAAGTAGGCTCTATCCATTAACAGCAACCCGTTCAAAGCCGGCAGTACCCATTGGGGGCAAGTACCGCCTGGTTGATATCCCTATTTCAAATTGCCTGAATTCAAATATCTCCAGGATGTTTGTACTGACACAGTTCAATTCAGCTTCCCTTAACCGGCATATTAAAAACACCTATCACTTCAGTGTATTCAGTTCGGCTTTTGTCGATATCCTGGCTGCAGAACAAACTCCTGATAGTCCGGCCTGGTTTGAAGGAACTGCAGATGCCGTCAGACAAGGGTTACGCCATATTGAGCCGTTTAATAGTGAGTTCATATTGATCTTATCTGGTGACCAATTATATCAAATGGACTTTAATAAGATGCTGGATAATCATAAAAAATTGTGTGCCGACATTTCTGTTGCAACAATTCCTGTAACTGCAAAAGAAGCTACCGAGTTCGGAATAATGAAAAAAGATGAAGAAGGATTTATTCGATCTTTTATTGAAAAACCAGCTGCTGAACAATTAAAAGATTGGGTGAGTGAAACCGGTGAGGTAATGAAAAATGACGGTAGAAATTACCTTGCTTCGATGGGTATTTATATTTTTAACCGAAAATTATTATTTGATTTATTAAGAAATGAAAAACCAAATGCAACTGATTTTGGAAAAGAAATTATTCCGGAGTCTATCGAGAAAAGAAAAGTAGTAAGTTATCAGTATGATGGTTACTGGACCGACATCGGAAATATCCATTCTTTCTTCGAGGCTAATTTGGGTTTGGCAAAAGAGATTCCGGATTTTAATTTATTTGATAATGCCCATGCCATTTTTACCAGGCCACGCATGTTGCCCCCGGCAAAAATTAGTGGTACTACATTTATCAATTCCATTATTTCTGAAGGATCCATTATACATGCTGATAAAATTTCAAATAGTGTAATTGGTATACGTTCCAGGATAGGTCATGAAACGAATATCAGCAACAGTTATATTATCGGAAACGATTATTACGAAACCCTGGAAGAAATCATTCAATCTCAAAAAGACGGATTCCCTTTGTTGGGAATAGGTAGTCGTTGCAGTATTCATAATGCTATTATTGATAAGGATGTAAGAATTGGAAATGATGTAAGCATTCGTGGAGGAGCAGACAAGCCAAATGCTGAAGAAAAATTATATAGTATTAAGGATGGAATAATTGTCATCAAGAAAGGAGCCGTTCTTCCGGATGGGCTTCAAATTTGACGGGTAAATAATCATAGAAATATTGTTGACAGGGTATGTACTTCTTACATAATATGCATATCTTTCTTTTTATAAAAATCAATTTTGGTTATGCAAGAAACTCTCCATTCAGCATCTGCTAACATAACAATAGAAGCAACAAAACCCCGCTTGAATTTCTGGGAACTTTGGAACATGAGTTTTGGATTTTTAGGAATCCAATTCGGCTTTGCATTACAGAATGCAAATGTCAGCCGCATATTTCAAACCTTGGGAGCAGAAATAGATAGTATCGCCATTTTATGGATTGCAGCACCCGTCACCGGACTTTTGGTTCAGCCAATTATCGGTTATGTAAGTGACCGTACATGGCATCCATTCTGGGGTAGAAGAAGACCTTTCTTTTTTGCAGGTGCAATACTTTCTTCCATTGCATTGATATTGATGCCAAACGCTGGCGTATTGTGGATGGCTGCCGGTTTGCTTTGGATTTTGGATGCATCCATTAATATTTCCATGGAACCTTTCAGGGCTTTTGTTGGCGATAAATTACCATCCTCACAACGTACTGCCGGTTTTGCTATGCAAACTTTTTTTATTGGTATTGGTGCTGTCGTGGCTTCTTTACTTCCTTATTTTTTTACCAATGTGATGGGCATCAGCAATACGGCACCCGAAGGCATAATTCCCGATTCGGTAAAATATTCTTTCTATATCGGTGCTGCCGTTTTTTTAATAACCGTATTGTGGACTGTTTTCAGTGCAAAAGAAAATCCACCGGAAAACATGCAGAAATGGAAAGAAGAGAAACTGGCAACCAAAGGATTTTTAAATGGAATAAAAGAGATTTCTACAGGCATACTAACTATGCCCAAAACAATGCAGCAACTGGCCTTTGTTCAGTTCTTTACATGGTTGGCTTTTTTTGCCATGTGGATTTATACAACTTCGGGGGTTGCTATGAATGCTTATGGAACCAATGATACTACCTCGAAAGATTTTCAGGATGCCGGAGATTGGGTAGGCATCATGTTTATGGTATATAATGGAGTATCTGCTGTTACTGCTTTTTTATTGCCCATGCTGGCAAAAAAAATCAGCCGGAAATATACACACTTAGTCTGTCTTGTCATAGGCGGGATAGGGTTAGTATCCATTTTTTTCATTAAAGATCATTTGCTTTTGTTGTTGCCGATGGTTGGCGTAGGCCTTGCCTGGTCATCTACTTTAACCATGCCTTATGCCATTTTAGCCGGTGCTTTACCGGCAGAAAAAATGGGGTTTTATATGGGGGTCTTCAATTTCTTTATTGTCATTCCTCAAATTGTTGCAGCGGCTATACTTGGATACTTTCTCCATACTTTTTTTAATAACCAGAGCATATACGCATTAGTCATTGGCGGAGTATCTATGATCATTGCAGGACTATTAAACATTTTTGTAGAAGATAAAGATTAATAATTATGAAAAAAATAATTTTATCAGTCATCGTAGTGTGCTTTGTGTTTTTTGCAAAAGCACAAACCGAAACCGCATTTTATCCAACACATTGGTGGGTGGGTATGAAAGAAAATAAGCTGCAGTTAATCATTCACCGGAAAGATGTTGCCAATGAAAAAGTAACGATGAGTCCCTATGCCGGTGTACAATTAATCAAACAACAAAAAACATCAAACGCCAACTATTTATTTTTAGACCTTGTTGTTGAAAAAACGGCAAAGGCAGGAAATCTGCAATTCAATATTTCTTCCGTTAAATCAACTAAAAAAATTGAAAACAACAGTTTCAGTTATGCATTAAAAGAACGGGAAAAGGGTAATGGAAAAACAAGAATCAAAGGAGTTAGCTCCGAAGATCTCATTTACCTGATCATGCCCGACCGGTTCAGTAATGGAGATCCTTCGAATGATCACATTGCCGGATTGAAAGACCAATCACTCAACCGCGATTCAATTTATGACCGTCATGGAGGTGATTTGAAAGGAATACAGAATCAACTGGATTATTTACAGGAGCTTGGTGTTACGGCATTATGGTTGAACCCCGTTATTTTAAACGACATGCCAACCCGAACTGAACATGGATATGCCATGACAAATCATTATAAAATATGCCCACGTTTGGGTGGTGAAAATGCTTATCATTCGTTGATTACTGAAATACATCAACGGGGGATGAAAATTATTCAGGATGCGGTGTATAATCATACAGGAATCGAACATATTTTTTATAGGGATTTACCAGACAGCAGTTGGTTTCATTTCTGGCCAAAGTATACCCAAACATCATACAAGGAACAAACATTGATGGACCCCTATGCATCTAAAGCGGATAAAAAGATCATGAGTGACGGTTGGTTTGTACCCAGTATGCCCGACTGGAACCATGACAATCCATTGGTTGAAAATTTTCTGATTCAACATGCCATCTGGAGCACGGAAGAATTTGGTTTGGATGGATGGCGGATAGATACTTATTCATATAGTGATTTAGAATTCCTCAATAGATGCAATAAAGCTTTATTAAATGAATATCCCAAGCTTGGTATATTTGGTGAAACCTGGGTTCATGGCATTCCCAATCAAAGTTTTTTTGCAAAAAACAATTACAAGAATCTGAAGTATAAAAGTAATCAGCCGGGTGTTACTGATTTTCAATTGAACCTTTATGGCATCATACCTGCGCTGACACAGGACTTTGGCTGGACAGAGGGTGTAAACAAACTGTATTCGACCACAGCAAATGATTTTGTTTACAAAGATGCAATGAAGAATGTAATTTTTTTAGACAACCACGACATGTCAAGATTTTTTACCCAGGTAGGAGAGGATCTGCAAAAATATAAAATGGGTATGGCCTGGCTAATGACATTCCGGGGAATTCCTCAATTGTATTATGGATCGGAGATTTTGATGACCGGATTATCTCATCCAGTGGATGGTTGGGTTCGGTTGGATTTTAAAGGTGGATGGAAAGAAGATAAAGAAAATAAATTCAGCAAAGAAGGTAGAAATGCAAAAGAAAATGAAGCTTTTAATTATGTAAAAACCTTAGCCAATTTCAGAAAAAAATCTTCAGCCATCAAAACCGGAAAAATGATGCAGTATGTTCCGGAAGATGGGGTATATGTTTATTTCAGGTATGATAAAAATCAAACGGTGATGTGTATTATGAATCAGCAAAAAGAAGATAAGACTATTGATATGACAAGATTTATAGAAAGGACAGTTGATTATAAAAAAGGAAAAAACATTATAGATGGATCAGATATTGATTTGTCTGGTAAATTAAAAGTACCATCAAAATCCTTACAGGTTTATGAACTTTCTAAATAATTAAAAAGGCAACGGGAGTTGCCTTTTTTCATTTAATTTTAAGAGAATCAACTTAAACGTGAACATAAAGAAAAAAAAAGATACTGACTCTGAACAGAAATTTTCTTCTTCTGTAAAAAAATATGAAGACCTCCACTTTGTAGACACCTCAAAAACCGTCTGGAATTATTCTTTATTCACTGATGATGATATAATAAATTTTCAAAAAGGTACACATTACCAATTATATAATCTTTTTGGATCCAGACAATTGGAAGTAAGTAAAAGAAAAGGAATTTACTTTTCTGTCTGGGCGCCTAATGCTACAAGTCTTTCGGTCATTGGCGATTTTAATCAATGGAATGAAACTTTGCACCCATTATTTGTCCGGTTAGATAAGTCCGGTATCTGGGAAGGATTTATTCCTGATTTGTCATTTGGCCAAGTATATAAATTTCATATTGTTGGTTATAAAGGAATAAAACTGGAAAAGGGAGATCCGTTTGCCAATCATTGGGAATTAAGGCCCAATATGGGTTCAATTACCTGCAGTCTGCAATATGAATGGGAAGATATAGATTGGATGGAAAAAAGAAAAGAGCACAATTCTTTAGATGCTCCCTGGTCGGTTTACGAAGTACACCTGGCCAGCTGGATGCGGCCAGATAAATTTAATGAAAATGCGTACAATAATTATGACCAGATTACAGAACGGCTGGTTCCTTATGTAAAGGAAATGGGTTTTACCCATGTAGAACTGATGCCTGTGATGGAATATCCGTTTGATGGCAGTTGGGGTTATCAGTGTACCGGCTATTTTGCGCCTACATCAAGGTTTGGAAAACCGCAGGGCTTCATGAAAATGATTGATGCTTTTCACAAAGAAAATATTGGAGTTATATTAGATTGGGTGCCTTCTCATTTTCCCGGCGACGCACATGGGTTATACATGTTTGATGGTACACATACCTATGAATATGAAAACATGAAAAAGGGATTTCAACCAGATTGGAACAGCTATATTTTTAATTATGGGAGAGGAGAAGTAAAATCATTTTTAATCAGTAATGCCCATTTCTGGTTCGATAAATTTCATATTGATGGGATGCGGGTTGATGCCGTAAGCTCGATGCTGAAATTGAATTTCAGTCGTGAACACAATCAGTGGGAACCCAATGAATATGGTGGCGACGGAAATCTGGAAGCGATAGCATTTATTAAAGATCTAAACACATCTATCTATCATAATTTTCCGGATGTGCAAACCATTGCCGAAGAATCGACCGACTGGCCCGGAGTATCCAAACCAATATATTTAGATGGACTTGGATTTGGAATGAAATGGATGATGGGATGGATGCACGATACGATGGATTATTTTGAGATTGATCCATTTTTCCGACCACATCATCAGGACAAATTTTCATTCAGCATGATGTATTTCTATGACGAAAATTTTATGTTACCCTTCAGTCATGATGAAGTGGTGCATGGCAAAAGTCCGATGCTATATAAAATGCCTGGTGATAAATGGCAGAAATTTGCCAATCTGCGTTTGCAATATGCATACATGTTTACGCATCCGGGAGCCAAGTTATTGTTTATGGGAAACGAGTTTGGAGCAACCGAAGAATGGAACTTCAAAACCGAATTGCAGTGGCATTTATTACAATTCGATCCGCATAAAAAACTCAGGGATTGTGTTAAAGATTTAAATAATGTATTAAGAAATGAACCTGCATTATATGAAAATCAATTTTCAATTGATGGATTTGAGTGGGAAGATCTCAACCATCGAAATGAATGTATCATTGCTTACAAACGAAAAGGAAAACAGAAGAAAGATGATTTACTCATCATTTTAAATTTGGCGAATGATGAAAAAATTGATTGGAAACTAAGGGTTTATACTAAAAAATATAAAAAAATCATCTTTAATAGTGATGATGTGAAATATTGGGGCTCCGGATACGTTAATACTATAGAAACGAAATTAAAATATATTGACTTGGGTCAAAAAAACTATGATTTAATACTGAATTTACCTCCACTGGCTTGTATTATTTTAAAATAGCTGAAATGTGGAATGTTATTTGATTATAGTTTATTGTCTCTCAAATTTTTGTTTTTCGTAAATTTCCAAAATTGAATCCTAAATATCCTTTGAAAATGAAAACTTATTTACTCGCCGTCTTATTTATTCTTCCCTCAACTTTTGTATTTAGCCAGACTGACAGTGCTGACTATTTTCTGCAAAAAGGTTTATCGATAAAAACAACTGGTAGCAGAATGGAATCGTTGAAGCTTTTTGAAAAAGCATTCAGTTATGACAATCAAAATAAACAGATATTATACGAATTTGGATTAGCCTATTTTGATTTACGTAAATATGCAATGGCCAGAGTTCAGTTTATGAAATTGATTGAAATGGGAGAACCTTCGGCAGAAGTATTAAAACAAGCCATGCAACTTTCTTTTAACCTAAAGCAATATGATGATGCGTTGAAATATGCCAATCTTTTGAAAAAAGCCGATCCTGGTGAAAAAATAAATTTTTTTATAGGTAAAGCACATTACGACAATGAAAATATTGGTGAGGCAATTAAATTTTTAAAAGAAGCAATGATAGAGGATCCAACAAAAGCGGAGATCCCATATTTAATTGCCAGAAGTTATGGCGACATGATGAATTATAAAGTAGCTGTACCTTATATGGAAAAAGCACTGGCCATGGATTCATTAAATAATATCTGGTACTACCAGGCAGGTTTAATGTGTTATGCCATTCATGAAGATTTGCGTTCATTGAACTATTTTTTGAAAGCGGCAGATAAAGGCTATCCTAAAGACCGGGATTATATGGAGAACCTGGGAATTGCTTTGCTCAATGCTAACAAACAAAAAGAAGGATTATCGATTCTATTGGAGATATTAAAATCACGACCAAGCGATATCAATATTTTGAACATGGTTGCCGAAGAGCATTATTTTCAAAAAAAATATGATAAGGCCATCGAATATTGGGATAAGATTCTGGAATATGATAAAGAGAATGCCAAAGTACTTTATATGATTGGCATGAGTTTCCAGAACAAGGGGGAAAAAGAAAAGGGTATTGTATTGTGTGATAGAGCTATACTAATGGATCCATCATTAGCAGCAAACAAACAGAAAAAAATGAATATGGGACTTTAAACATTGCCTTGCGAGAACGCTACGCCAAACCGGGGTATTTCATATGCTAATAAACTTCGTCATGAGTTCCAACATCTACAAAATGGCTTTTTAGGATTATCTTTCGTAAAATAAAATACAACCCGTAAATTAAACTCAATAGAAAAATTCCACAAATCCTTTAGTTTTCCTGATAACTTATGCGTTCTTAATTTTGGTTCAAATGGGTTCTTCATAAAAACTTCCAATCTATCCCAGAACTCTTTCTCTATTTCCGTAGCTTTAATCCTTTTTTTGAAAACCTTTTTGAATGAATCGCTAAATGAAACCTCTATTATAGCATCTTTTTAAGTTCTTGAATATTGGATGAGAATTTTAATTTTTTTGACTTCAAATCTTCCTGAGTTTTTTTGAAATTTGAAACTATTTCATCTCTTCGGGAATCAGCAATATTATGTTCTAATAAATTTTTTAACTCCACTCTGTCCTCAAGAGACAAACTATAAACCGTTTCAACAATACTACTAAATTCAATTACCTGTGTTCTCATCTCATTGATTTTATATAAAGATAATAAATTTGTTTTTACAAATACACACGCCAGCCCCTTCAAACCAGTCTGCACAACAACTTATACCATCTTGATTTACTAAATAGTCCAAAGCCGCCGGAACATCCGTGCAGGCCTATCCAAATGAACTCCCCGCCAGAATGAATCATTTGGGCTGGCGTTCGGATTGAGTGAATGGGCAATCGTGAAATATTCACCATTCAGCATTGAGAATTCAACATTTACATTTTTTCTGGAACCCTAATGCCTAATAAACTCATTGAAGAACAAATTACGTTTGATGTGAATTTACAAATCTGCAATCGCAATTGTTTTTTGTTTTCAGTTTCAGCTTTCATCACCGGATGTTCGGCATAAAACGAGTTAAACGTTTTTGCTATCAGAAAAGCATAGTTTGCAATAACCGATGGATTTAATTCATCCGCAGCTTGCTTAATAATGCCGGGATATTGTTCCAATAAAATAATCATCTCCTTTTCCATTTTCAATAAATCAAAATCAGTATGATTCATTGTAGCATCAGGTGATTGTTTCCGTAAAATTGATTTTATCCTGGCATGAGTATATTGAATAAAAGGCCCGGTAAATCCATGAAAGTCTATCGATTCTTCCGGGTTGAATACCATTTTCTTTTTCGGGTCTACGCGTAGTAAAAAAAACTTCAACGCACCCAAACCAATGGTCTCATATAAATCCTGCAGTTCTGTTTCTTTAAAATCTTTTACTTTACCCGACTCTTCCGTATGTGTTGCAGCAATAGAAACCATTTCCTCAACAATGTCATCCGCATCCACCACTGTTCCTTCTCTGCTTTTCATTCGGCCAGATGGTAATTCCACCATTCCATAACTTAAATGATGAATCCCATCGGCATAAGTTTTACCAAGTTTTTTCAAAATCAGTTTCAGTACTTTCATATGATAGTTCTGCTCATCACCAATTACATAGATACTTTGTTCAATGTTGAACTGGTCATATTTCTGTTGCGCTAAGCCGAGGTCCTGGGTCATGTATACCGAAGTACCATCGCTTCTTAATACTAATTTTTCATCCAATCCATCGTCCGTCAGATCAACCCAAACACTGCCATCTGCTTTTTTGAAAAAAACATTTTTTTCCAATCCTTCATCCACAAAAGTTTTACCTAATAAATAAGTATTGCTTTCATAATAGGTATTATCAAAATCGCTTCCGATTTTTTTATACGTTGTATCAAAACCTTCATACACCCAGCTGTTCATTTCCTTCCAAAGCTTGATGACTTCCGGTTTGCCAGCTTCCCAATCAAAAAGCATTTGCTGAGTGGCTTTCATAATTGGGGTTTCCTTTTCCGCATCTTCTTTCTTCACACCGGCAGCTACCAATTCTTCAACCTGTTTTTTTAATTCATCATTGAATTTTACATAATATTCGCCAACAAAATGATCGCCTTTCGTGGAAGTGGATGCCGGAGTTGCACCGTTTGCAAATAGCTGCCAGGCTATCATGCTTTTACAAATATGAATACCCCGGTCATTGACGATGCTCGATTTAATGGTATTGTATCCATTCGCTTTTAAGATTTCAGCAATACTCCATCCCAGAAAATTATTGCGCAAATGACCAAGATGTAAAGGCTTGTTGGTGTTGGGAGACGAATATTCAACCATTACTTTAACAGCATGCTGTGGTTGAAAACCATAGTTGGTTTCTTTATAATGATTTTGCAAAAAATGTATCCAATAAGTATTGTTGACCGTCAGATTAAGAAACCCTTTGATGACATTGAAGCCAACATATAAATCAGGATTTAATGAAATCATATGTTCTCCAATTTCATTGCCTAATTGCTCCGGCGATTTTTTAATGCTTTTTAAAAGAGAAAATAGTACAAAGGTATAATCACCCTCAAACTCCGGTTTGGTAAGGTTTAAAGTAATTTCATTTTCATTTAATAAAATATCATACTGTTTATGCAAAACTATTTTTACATCTGATTTTATTGTACTGACTATCTTCATTTCCATTCATTTAGGTTGTAAAAATACGAATTCAGGATTTAGCATCAGCCATCATAAATTTCAAAATGTTGTAAAAGGCCCGAATTCCATAACTTTGCCAGCCTTATGCAAAAGATGCATTCCATCATAAAAAATTTGGTGATCACAGTGGTGGATTTCTTTTATCCTCCTTTCAGTAAAATCATGAATCTGCAAACTTTCCGGTATGCAGCTTGTGGTGGTGCAAATACGGCTTTGGATATTTTACTTTTTTTCATCAGCTATAATTTTATTTTCAAGAAAGAAATGCTGAATTTGTCATTTATTACAATCAGTCCGCATATAGCTGCTTTTCTATTTGCCTTTTGTATAACTTTTCCATTAGGGTTCTATCTGATGAAGTTTGTTGTATTCAATGAATCATCACTGCGGGGCAGGGTACAATTAATCCGGTATTTATTATTGGTATTAACCTGCCTGGGCTTAAATTATTTTTTTCTCAAACTATTTGTCGAGTATCTGCATATTTTCCCAACTCCTGCTAAGCTGATTACAACAGTAATTGTGGTAGGTTTCAGTTATATTTCTCAAAAACATTTTACATTCAAAACTAAAAATGCGGAAAGTTTATAATTGGATTTAAAAACATCTGCCAATAGTTAAACTCATTACCCAGTTTTCTGCCATTTTTTCACGTTTTGGCACATGGCATTATCATTGATTATCCTAAGTGAACTTAAAAAAAATAGTTGAACATGGGAAAAATAATAGGGATTGATTTAGGAACGACCAACAGTTGCGTTTCCGTAATGGAAGGTACTGAACCGGTTGTTATTGCAAATGATGAAGGACGTCGTACCACACCTTCAGTGGTGGCTTTTCTTAAAAATGGAGAAAGAAAAGTTGGCGATCCTGCAAAAAGACAGGCCATTACTAATCCTCAAAACACGATCAGTAGTGTAAAACGATTTATGGGACGACGTTTTGACGAAGTTACTGAAGAGATTAGTCATTGGAGTTATGCTGTTTCGAAAGGAGACAATAATACTTGCCGTATTGACATAGATGGCCGTTTGTATACACCACAGGAAATTAGTGCGATGGTACTTCAGAAAATGAAGAAAACTGCTGAAGATTACTTAGGACATGAAGTGACTGAAGCGGTCATTACTGTTCCTGCCTATTTCAACGATGCACAACGACAGGCCACTAAAGAAGCAGGAGAAATTGCCGGTTTAAATGTTCGTAGAATTGTAAACGAACCAACGGCAGCTGCCTTAGCTTATGGATTAGATAAAAAAACCGTTGATAGTAAGATTGCTGTATTTGATTTGGGTGGTGGAACTTTTGATATTTCTATCCTTGAATTGGGTGATGGTGTATTTGAAGTAAAATCAACCAGTGGTGACACACACTTAGGTGGAGATGATTTTGACAAAGTGATCATGGATTGGTTAGCGGCCGAATTTAAAGCAGAGGAAGCGGTTGACTTACGTAAAGACCCAATGGCCCTGCAACGCTTAAAAGAAGCCTCTGAAAAAGCAAAAGTAGAATTGTCTTCATCTACCGAAACAGAAATCAATCTTCCGTATATAACTGCCATTGATGGTGTACCAAAACACCTGGTAAAAAAACTAAGCCGTGCAAAATTTGAGCAATTGGCAGACAGCTTATTTGAAAGATGTTTGAGGCCATGCGAAGTTGCTGTAAAAGAAGCCGGACTGAATATTTCTGAGATTGATGAAATTATATTGGTTGGTGGTTCTACACGTATTCCTAAAGTGCAGGAGATAGTAGAAAAATATTTTGGCAAAAAACCAAACAAGGGCGTTAATCCGGATGAAGTTGTTGCCATTGGTGCTGCAATTCAAGGTGCCGTATTAACCGGTGAAATCAAAGATGTTCTTTTACTGGATGTTACTCCGCTTTCTTTGGGTATCGAAACCTTAGGTGGCGTAATGACTACCTTGATCCCATCAAATACGACAATTCCTACAAAGAAGTCTGAAGTATTTTCAACCGCTAGCGATAATCAACCGGGCGTTCAGATTCATGTATTACAAGGTGAAAGATCTTTGTCGAAGGATAATAAGAGTCTTGGAATTTTCAATCTGGATGGAATTCCACCGGCACAAAGAGGTGTGCCGCAGATTGAAGTAATATTTGATATTGATGCAAGTGGTTTATTACACGTAACTGCAAAAGACAAAGGAACCGGCAAAGAACAAAAAATTCATATTGAAGCAGGTAGCGGACTTACCAAAGAAGAGATCGAGAAAATGAAAAATGAAGCCAAGGCAAATGAAGAGTCTGATAAAGAAGCCAAGGAAAAAATAGATAAATTGAATAGTGCAGATAGTTTGATTTTTCAAACAGAAAAGCAATTAACTGAATATGCAGAAAAGATTCCAGCTGATAAAAAAGCAACAATTGAAGCTGCTTTGGAAAAATTAAAAGAAGCACATAAAATTCAAGACCTTGTATTAATTGATACTTGTGTAACAGCATTGAATGCTGCATGGACAGCTGCTTCGCAGGATATGTACAATTCTACTCAGGAAGGGGCAACAGCACAGCCCGGATCAAATGGAGAGGGTCAATCTGAAGCTTCTGCAACGAATGATGACAATGTAACGGATGCAGAATTTGAAGAAGTAAAATAATAGGACTTAGACAATAGAAAAAAGGCCGTTACATTTTTGTAACGGCCTTTTTTAATAGGGCATTTTTTAGTAGTTGCCTAAAATCAAGATAAGCGCATAAATAACTCCAGGAAAGAATCCAAGAAGAGTCAAAATCAAACTTATCCAAAAACGATTGTTGATTGTGCCTTCATATAAATAAACAGCTACTGGTGGTAACAAAATTGCCAGTAATACAAGTAGCAAAAGGTTTGTATCTGCATCTGCTCCTGATTTTTTTGCTTCCTTAAACTTTTTAATTTCTGTTTTAACATCTTTAATTCTTGATTTTTTTTCCTGCTTATCCAAACTTTTAAAATCATTTAAATAACTATTGAATGATAATTCTGTCAGATTTACAGATGCTGAACTTGAAGGCACGATTTCAATAGCTTTTGCAGCATAAATTGGTTCGGCTAGCAAAGCAAGAACTAAATAACAAGTTGTGAAGAAAGTAATTTTAAACATTTTGCTAAATTTTAATATTATAAATTCTATTAAAGTTAGTCAATTCTTATTGCAAAAAAATAACCTGCTGGTTATTAGCAGGTTATTCCTAAATATATGAAAGTAAACGTTTTATTACATGATGTCCATTGCTTTTACAAAAGAAGTGGTCATAAAGGGAAGAATTAATGTCAACCATTCCCAATGAGAAAAAACAGCAAACAAAAATGCAGCAGTTGATGCAAAAAATAATAACCAGGCTAATCCTTTTGATTTTTTTTGTTCTGTCATGAGTCTGAAATTTGTGCAAATATATATGCGGATAGTTTAAAAGAAAAATATTGAATCGATAGATTTATTTTTTAAGCAGAAATTCAAAGAATAAAGACCTAATTCATTGCATTAAATTTATACATTATATAAAAAAAGCTGTAGTTTTAGTTTATATTACGTTAATCCTCTTCGCTATAAAATCTGTTTTTTAGATCAGGTACCGGCTTTTTCTCATTGATTATTATTATCGAAATAATTCAAATTAAAAAATGAATCATTTTATTAAGATAATATATTGTGTTGGGCTGTTTTTAATACTTCATTCTAAAAACACATATAGCCAGGTTAATGCTGATTCTGTAGCAAATCTTTCCAACGATTTTGGGAAAGAAATATCTTCAATCAAAGACCTTGTTCTTAATTTAAAAATTAAAAGTGAACAGACTGAAAAGTCGCAATACGATAAAAATTATCAATTAATTATCAGAGGTGTAGATATGATACAGGAATTGCATAATGGATCATTGCAAATTCTTACCGCCCGAAATCAGAATATTTTTACCAAAAAAGTTGCCGACATAAACAATCCATCCAGCGATGCACTAGGTTTTCAGCTATTGGATGTAATCATAAAATCAGTTGAAGAAAATATTGCAAACTTGACAACTATTGAGAAGCCTGAAAAAGCAAGGCTTACCAGTACGGTAGGCACTTTGGTTGATGGATTGAAAAGTGTAGTATCTTTTCCGCCTCTGCAAATTATTTCCAATGCCTTATCTGTCATATCTTCTTTTACAATATTTAAAGCTAAAAGTGGACTAAAGAAAAGTGATGATATGATTATTGAAGGATCAAACCCAATCAATAAAGAAATACTGCAAAAAATAACAAAATCATTATTGCCTTATATTGATTTTTATAATGAATTGAATGAACTGAACCGACGATTTGAAAATACTCTTTACCAACATACTATTCAATACAAAGACTTTATTGAGGCCCTCGCCATTTTAAAACAGGATATCGAGAAGTCTGTCGATTTTAAAAATTCATTGGGAGAACAGATCAATGCCATGTTTGAATATAATAAGTCAGCTTTAACTGATTTCAACTTCAAAGCTAAAAACGAATCTGCTGAAGTAAAATCCCTGACGATAAATATCTATACCATGCTTGAATTAGTTGATACGTATAAAAAATTCACCAATGACTTCATCCAGATTCAAAGCGATTATTTTACCGGCAATATTTCTATTTTAGAAAAGAAAGCAAAAATTCTGCCCGTAAAAGATGATATCAAAATTGATAAAATGTTGAATGAGTTGAACCAGTTAAAAAATGGAAATCCAGGAGAGGGGATTATTGGTTTTGATGTGGCTTACAAAGAAAGACTTTCAATTATTTTAACCAAACTGAATAAAGTTAACCAGATTAGATATTAATTTTTCTACCCCTAAAAAATAGAGAAACAATTGTAATCAGAATTCCACTAATAGCTATCATCCATTTTGTCCAAACGATATAGTGAAATTGAAAATACAATTCATTCACATTTCGTTCCCTGATCCAAGTTAGTAAATACCAATTTTCTAAAATGTCTGCAACCCAGGCAATAGATTGTATCAGCGCAAAAAACAATAACAATCCTTTCATTGCTTTACCTGAAACTTTCTTTCTTGATAACATGCATAAACTGGCAATCAATGGATAGATGCCTGCCATAAAAGCAAAATCATATATTAAATGATTGACCAATAAAGTATGCACCCGTTCATCGAGGTTTGAAACCAGGAATTGTATTTCAGATTTAGTATATGAGAATTCTAGCCCAAGAATAGTAAACAAATTACCCTTTAAAATAAAATCTGATTCTATCCATTTCATAGCAAAAGCACTGGCTAAACTAATTCCTAAACTGAAAAGGAAAACTTTACTCCAAACATTAGTCGCCGATTTTTTATCCAATTCCATTAACTTCAATTTGATATGGTTTACTGATAAGGGTAGCCAAATTTAACATTCAAATTCTAAGGTATTTAATTATTCATAATTACTTAATCCTTTTTATTATTTTCGTATCAAGTATTGTGTCTTATAAACACATTCTTGGAAATAAACGCAAACATTGATTTAAGATGATGGTCATTGAATTCAGAGTAAGGATTAAAACCAAGTTTGGAGAAAACCTGTTTATTACTGGCAATTGTGATGAACTCGGAAATAACAAAGAAGCAAAAGCTTTACCCTTAAGTTATGTAAGTGAAGATACGTGGATTGCTAAAATTGAATTAAACAATTCAATTACCAAATCAATACATTATAGTTATTTTCTGAAAACAAATGAGAACGAAGTGATTTGGGGTGGAGAAACGAATCGACGAATTAATTTCAAAGAGTTTAGCACCAAACTTATACAGGTTATAGATTGTTGGAATGATGCCGGATCATTTGAAAATGCTTTTTATACTACTCCTTTTCAAAAAGTTTTACTTAAAAAGTATAACACGATATTTAAAAATCCGTCTGTCAGGCAATTCACTCATCGTTTTCAAATAAAAGCACCTTTATTAAAACAAGGAGAAATTATCTGCTTATTAGGTGATTGTAAAAGTCTTCGTAACTGGGATACTAAAAAGCCGGTTTTATTATCGAAAAAAAATGCTTGGTGGACAGTTGATCTTGATTTTTCTGAAGAAAAAAATATTATTCATTACAAGTACGGGGTTTATCATATTCAAGATCAAAATTTTCTCCATTTTGAATCCGGGGAGAATCGGGAAATCAACCTGGATTTTGATAAAAATAAAACAGTTATTGTAACTGATGGATTTGCACGTTTGCCAAATTCAGTATGGAAAGGTACCGGCGTCTCCATTCCAGTATTCAGTTTACGTTCGAAAAAAAGCCTTGGAATAGGAGAGTTTCAGGATATAAAATTATTGGTTGACTGGGCAAAAAAAACAGGTTTCAATTTAATACAGATTCTTCCGGTAAATGATACAACGGCTACAAATACCTGGGTCGACTCATATCCATACTCAGCTATTTCAGCTTTCGCTTTGAATCCGGTATATATGAATTTGGAAAAGGTTGCCGGGAAAAAGCATAAAACGCTGCTGAATAATTTAAAAAAGAAAAAGAAACAGCTAAATGAAAAAACGGTTGTTGACTACGAACAGGTAGTACAATTAAAAACTGAAGTATTAACCGGGCTGTATCAATTAATGGGGCATGATTGCTTAAACAGTCATGAATTCCTTTCATTCTTTAAAAAGAACAAACATTGGCTGGAACCATATGCAGCTTTTTGTTTTTTGAGAGATAAGTATAAAACGTCCCATTTCGAATCGTGGAAAACGCATTCGGTTTATGAAAAATCTAAAATTTCAAAATTAATTTCACCAACATCAAAAAATTATACAGATATAGCATTTCATTATTTTATTCAATATTATTTGCATTTGCAGCTTTTAGAAGCTTCATCGTATGCACATAAAAACGGAATTATTTTAAAAGGAGATATTCCAATTGGAATTTATCGGTTTGGTTGCGATGCATGGGTTGAACCGGAATTATACAACATGAATCAGCAAGCCGGTGCACCACCGGATGACTTTACAGAAATTGGTCAGAACTGGGGTTTTCCTACTTATAACTGGAAAAAAATGCAGGAAGACGATTTTAGCTGGTGGCGTAAACGTTTCGAACAAATGTCTTCTTATTTCGATACTTTTCGAATCGATCATATTTTGGGATTTTTCAGAATATGGAGCATTCCTGTCGATGCTGTTCAGGGTATATTAGGTAGGTTTTATCCGGCAATTCCAATCAGCATAACGGAATTTGCATATAAAGGAATCGAAATAAACTTTGACCGATATTGCAAACCCTTTATTACAGAATCGATATTAAAAGAAACTTTCGGAACCTTCAATGAAAAAGTAAAATCAACTTTCCTTACTATTGAATCATCTGGCAAACTGAAACTAAAGCCCTGCTTTTCTTCACAATTAAAGGTAGAAGAATATTTTGCTTTGTTGGAAACATCAAACGAAAATGAAATAATAAAATCCGGACTTTTTACGATCATCTCAAATGTCATTTTATTTGAAGAGTCCGTTAACAACGAACAACATTATCATTTCCGGATATCTATCGATAAGACTTCTTCTTTCCATCAGTTGGACAATGCTGTTAAAACCAATTTGCTGGATCTATACAACGACTATTTCTACAGGCGCCAGGATGCATTTTGGAAAAAAGAAGCCATGCATAAATTGCCTTATCTGAAACGTGCAACTAATATGCTTATATGTGGCGAAGACTTAGGTATGGTACCACATTGTGTTCCTGAAGTAATGAAGGATCTAGGATTGTTGAGTCTGGAGATTCAACGAATGCCTAAGAACCCACAAACAGAATTTTTTCATCCGAAAGACGCTCCTTACTTATCGGTTGTTACCCCTTCAACACATGACATGAGTACGATAAGGGCTTGGTGGGAAGAGGACAAAAATTTAACCCAGCGTTTTTACAATGACATTTTGCAATTCGATGGAGAAGCTCCTGCATATTGCGAGCCAACGATCAATAAAGCCATCGTAAAACAACATCTGGAATCACCATCCATGTGCTGTATATTTCAATTGCAGGATATTATGGGCTCCAATGAAAAATTAAGAAGGGAAATACCCCAGGAAGAACGAATCAATAATCCTGCAAATGCGAAACATTACTGGCAATACCGGATGCATTTGAATTTAGAAGATCTGATAATAGAAGAAGAATTCAATAATGAATTACTTTCGTGTATTAGTGAAAGTGGAAGATAAAACCGTTCAATTTTGAAAGTCAGTTACAAAGCTCACCAACTCCAATTTAAGCATACATTTAAAATCTCCAAAGGGTCAAAAACCCATCAACCAACGCTTATGGTTGAGTTAGAACATTTTGGTGTCAAAGGGTATGGAGAAGCTCCGGCCATTTCATATTATGATATTACGGTCGAAAAAATGATCGAAGAATTGGAAAGAAAAAAACTCTTTATCGAAAAATTTGCCTTCACAGATCCGGAACGATACTGGCATTATCTGCATCATTTATTACCAACGAATCCTTTCCTGGTTTGTGCATTGGATATAGCTGCCTGGGATTTGTATGGCAAACTGAAAGGGAAAAAATTATACCAGTTATGGAATTTAGATTTATCCAATTCACCGGTTACAGATTATACTATCGGCATTGATTCAATCGATAAAATGCTGGAAAAAATGCAGGAAAAACCATGGCCGGTTTACAAAGTCAAAGTGGGTATTGAACAGGATGTTGAAATGGTTAGCACTTTAAGAAAAAATACAGATTCCGTTATTCGGGTTGATGCAAATGCCGGTTGGACTTTAGAGGAAGCATTGATAAAAATTCCACAATTAAAAGAATTGGGTGTAGAGTTTGTAGAACAACCACTTGCTAAAGATAATTGGGAAGGGATGAAGATTCTTTTCGAAAAATCTCCTTTGCCTCTTTTTGCAGACGAAAGCTGTGTGCATGAAAAAGACGTAGATAAATGCCGGGAATATTTTCATGGAATAAATATTAAGCTCACAAAATGTAGTGGAATCACACCTGCTAGAAGGATGATAAAAAGAGCAAGGGAATTAAATATGAAAGTAATGTTGGGCTGTATGAATGAATCAACCATTGGATCAGCAGCCATGGCCAATCTGTCTCCCCTGGTAGATTTCCTGGATATGGATGGACCTCTTTTATTGAACGAAGATCTTGCAACAGGAATTAGTTTCGACTATGGGAAATTCAATCTGACAGGAGGAAATGGATTAGGGATAGAACTACTTCAATCTGTATAAACAGCACATCCTGATTTGTATTTTTTTAACGCAATACTACTTATCTCCATTTTATAATTGAATGAAGAATACAAATAGGACTGATTCTCATTTAGTTTAACTTCAATTCTTAATTTTGCTTGAATTACACAATTAAAATGAGATTTCTCCGGACAACCATATTCTTTATTTTTTTATTTAATCATTCATTTGCTCAAAATTTACATGTTGTAGTAAATGCAGGTGTGTCCAATTATTTAGGTGACCTGGCTTCAAAATATATTGATTTCAAACTAACTAAACCTTCATATGGAATTGGCGTTCAATATGAAGTCAGCGATAAAATTATTGTCAGAGCTATATTCAGTTATGGGAAAATAGAAGGGAATGATGCACTGAGTTCCAAATCTGATATTTTACAACGAAATCTGAATTTTCAGTCTTCTATTAAGGAATTTGCAATTGCCGGCGAGTACCAGCTTTTAAGTTTGTATGAAAATAGATTTACTCCGTATATTTTTGCCGGCATTGCCATTTTTCATTTTAATCCGTATTCATATGATGTAAACAATCAAAAAGTTTATTTACATCCTCTTAATACAGAAGGGCAGGGATTTTCTCAATACCCGGATAGAAAAAAATATGCATTAATACAGCCAAGTATTCCTTTTGGTGGTGGAATAAAGTTTGCCTTAACAGATAATATACAATTTGGATTTGAATTGGGTTTACGCAAATTATTTACAGATTATTTAGATGATGTAAGTGCCACTTATATCGACGAAACAATATTACTGAATGCCAGAGGTCCCCGGGCTGTTGAACTGGCGTATAGGGCCGATGAATTGCCTGGTGGCAATTTGTTAAATCCGGCGGATGGAACCGAAAGAGGAAATTCAAAACAAAAAGACTTGTACAGTTTTAATGGAATTAGTATTGCCATTCGATTCGGTTCAAATTCAAGTTACTCTCAAAAAAACAGTACCCGAAAATTAAAGTTGGGTTGTCCTGCAGTTAATTTCTAATAGAATCATAAAGAAATTATCTGCTCCATGAATTAGCCTGTTTGTAGATATCTTTGAAACATAATATTCACTTCATGGCGTATAGTAATCTACTTCAATTTTTAGATCGGTTAGAAAAAGCTGATGAACTGATCAGGATAAAGGAATACGTAAATCCTGTTCTTGAAATGGCAGAAATTACTGACCGCATCAGTAAGTCGGGCAATGGAGGAAAAGCCATTTTGTTTGAAAATACCGGTTATGATTTTCCGGTATTGATGAATGCATATGGCAGCGAACGCAGAATGTGCATGGCTTTACAGGTGGACAAATTAAATGACGTTGCAAAAGAGATTGAAGATCTTTTTAAATTATTGAGTTCTCCAAAAGAAGGAATCCTGGATAAATTAAAACTGCTGCCAAAACTCGGGCAGTTTGCAAGTTGGATGCCAAAAGTAAAAAAAGGGAGAGGGGAGTGCCAGGAAGTCATTATGGAAACAGCAGACATAACCAAGTTACCAGTTATTACTTGTTGGCCCAAAGATGGTGGACCTTTTGTAACATTACCGGTTATTCATACAAAAGATCCTAACGAAGGAACAAGAAATGTGGGCATGTACCGAATGCAGGTTTTTGGCCCAACCCTTACCGGTATGCATTGGCACAAACACAAAGTGAGTGCAAAGCATTTTAACGAATATAAAAAACTGGGAAAGAGAATGCCCATAGCCGTTGCATTGGGTGGCGATCCGATTTATGCATATGCAGCCACAGCACCTTTACCTGAAAATGTAGACGAATATATGCTGGCTGGGTTTTTACGAAAAAAAAATGTGGAGTTGGTAAAATGTATTTCACAACCGGAGATTGAAGTACCCTCTGATGCTGATTTTATTATTGAAGGATATGTAGATCCACATGATGATCTGATTTGGGAAGGGCCTTTTGGTGATCATACCGGTTATTATTCCCTACCTGATTGGTATCCGAAATTTCACATTACTGCCATCACGCACAAAAAAAATGCAATTTATCCAGCCACCATTGTGGGCATACCACCACAGGAAGATGCATGGCTTGGCAAAGCGACAGAACGGATTTTTCTTGCTCCTATAAAAATGACCTTGGTTCCGGAGATTGTAGACATGGAAATGCCTGTGGAAGGTGTTTTTCATAACCTGGTGATTACTAAAATTAAAAAAGATTATGCCGGACAGGGACAAAAAGTAATGAATGCAATGTGGGGTGCCGGACAAATGATGTTTAATAAAATTCTGGTTATGGCTGATGGGAATACGGATATAACAGATTATGAAGCACTGGCAAAAACGGTTTTTAAAAACCTAAATCCTTCAACCGATATTTATTTTTCGCAAGGACCCATGGATGTACTGGATCACAGCTGCAGCAAACTTGGTTTTGGTGGAAAGATGTGCATTGACGGAACTTTCAAATTTGATGAGGAAACTGACGAGAGTTATCAAAGGGAAACAGGCAATGTAAAATGGGCAATGGATGAACTAAAGTTGAAGTTCCATGAGATTAAAGAAGTGAATAGTTCATTATTAAAAAAAGAAATCTATTGTTTGATAATCTCTGTAGAGAAAAACAGGAAGGGACATATAAAAGAATTGCATGAACAGATTTGTTCCTTAGAAGAAACAGAAGGAATAAAGATGATACTTTATGTGGAGCATACCGTTGATGCGAATGATCTGCCAATTGCTCTCTGGCGTTTTTGCAACAACCTTGACCCAAAGAGAGACCATGTTTTAGTTCAAAGAAATTCTTTGGCTGATAGTTCTAAAACCTTTGCCTGTATGGGTTTTGATGGAACCATGAAGACAAAGGAGCATGACGATTTTTTCCGTGATTGGCCAAATATTATTGTCTCAGACCAACAGACAATCGATGCTGTTGATGAAAAATGGGGAAAACTCGGGCTGGGCAAATTCATTCCATCACCCTCATTAAAATTTCAGGGAATGATGTATGGCGATGAGGCTGTAGTAAATACCTGATACCTATTATTAACTTGTTGTGCTATTGAAAAAGGTTGTTATGAAATTATAAATCATCAGAGTACTACAGCCGTTCACCACAGTAGTACAAAAGTTAAATCAGGGAACTTCACCGAAAACGGGCTGTTTTCGTTTTCGGGTCGCCTTTTTTAGTTCTTTTTTGGCGAAGCAAAAAAGGACAAATAGTTTTTTTGAAAATAGTTCAACATTATGAAAATTTATCAATAGGTTAATAACACTACACGTTATTATTACTTTTTTAATATGAAAAGAATTATTGCTTTTTCTGTTTGCTTTTTTCTGTCAACCTCTGTTTTTGCACAGAAAAAAAATAATGAAAATGAGCAAACTCTTTTATGGAAAATAAGTGGGAATGGAATAACTTATCCCTCTTATTTATTTGGCACCATTCATATGCTTTGTGCCACCGATGCTTTTTTGAGTAATAATTTGAAAGATGCCATCAAAGCTTCCGATGAAGTTTATCTGGAGTTGGATATGGACAATCTTACTGATATGCTGGATGGAATTTCTAATATGAAAATGAAAAACGACAGCACATTCAAAGACCTGATGAATGCTGCAGATTATCAGAAAGTAAAAAATTACTTTGAAAAGAACAATGCAATGATCCCATTCTCCATGTTGGAAAGCTTCAAACCTTTTTTTGCAGCATCTTTAATGACTCAGAAAGATTTGCCCTGTGATGAAATTATTTCTATGGAAGAAATAGTTATGAAACAAAGTCTGGCTGATGGAAAGAAGATAATGGGAATGGAAACGCTCCATGATCAGTTGGAAGTTTTTGATAAAATCCCTTATCAGTTACAGGCAAAATTATTGCTTCAATATATCGACAGTTTAGCACTTGGAAAAACCAGTACAAAGGAATTTGAAGAATTAATGCAGGCATATAAAAGTCAGGATCTGATAAAGTTTGAAGCCTTGACAAAAAATATTGAATTAGGATTGGCCGATTTTACAGATTTAATTTTGTACGACCGCAATAAAAAATGGTTGAAAAAATTAAAGTTACTATTACCTCAAAAATCAATGGTCATTGCGGTGGGTGCAGGACATTTGCCCGGAGAGAATGGATTGATCGAATTATTGAAAAAAGAAGGATTTATTCTAACAGCAGTCGAAAATCGTAAGAACACAAAAGAGCTATAAAAAAAGGAGTTGCTAAAGCAGACTCCTTTTCAAATTCAAATAAGAATTTATATATTAGAATCTTTCAAATGCCGAGAAAAAGAAATTCCCTTCAATTGCTGCATTCTCATCACTGTCACTTCCATGTACAGCATTTTCACCAATCGATGTAGCATACGCTTTACGGATTGTTCCTTCCTCAGCTTTACTTGGATCTGTAGCTCCGATCAGTGTACGAAAATCAACTACAGCGTTTTCTTTTTCAAAAATGGCGGCAATAATTACTCCACTGCTCATAAATTCCACCAATTCTCCGTAAAAAGGTCTTTCGCTGTGAACAGCATAAAATTCACCCGCTTTTTCTACAGTTAATTTAATCTGCTTCAAAGAAATTATTTTAAACCCACCCTTGATGATCATATCCAAAACGGCTCCTGCATGTCCGTTTCGCATAGCATCCGGCTTAATCATTGTAAAAGTTCTGTTACTCATAGTCATTTTTTTTATGTGTTTTTGCGCCGCAAAGGTAATAGAAGATGAGGATTTTTATTTCAGTAAAAATGACTATTTATTTATTAAAGACATAATTTAATCATTTACTTAGTTGATTTAACTGTTTTAATTAGCTTTGCCATCTTTATGAAGCCCATATACGAATTTTACCCGCTTTTAAATGATCCCAAACGGGTTGTTATAACCATGCACGAAAAACCCGATGCAGATGCAATGGGATCCTCCTTAGGTTTAAAACATTTTCTTACACAACTTGGTCACGAAGTAATTGTTATTTCACCAACTAACTGGACAAATTTGCTCAGTTGGATGCCTGGTGCTTCTGAAGTTTTGGACTTTGAAAAAAATACGGAAAAAGCAAATGCTGCTCTTCTAAATGCCGATTGGCTTTTTTGCCTGGATTTTAACGCCTTTCATCGAACCAGAAAAATGGCTTCGGTATTAGCTACACTGACTTGCAAAAAAATTCTGATCGACCATCATCAACAGCCCGATGAGAATAGTTTTAATTTTGGCATAAGCAATACAGCCAAAAGTTCTACCGCTGAAATGATTTATGATTTCATTGTCGAATCAGGAAATAGAGATAAGCTGATCAAAGAGGTAAACGAATGTATTTATGCAGGGGTCATTGCAGATACCGGTTCTTTCCGTTTTTCATCGACACATGCCGGTGTTCATAAAATGGTTGCCGAATTAAAAGACAAAGGACTCGAACACACCCATGTACATGAGGAATTGTTCGACAATTTTCTGGAAAACCGTTTGCGTTTTATCGGACATGTATTGTTGAACAGGATGAAAGTCATTTATGAGTTGAATACTGCCATCATTGTCATTCCCAAAGAAGACATTGAACAATACGATATAAAAACCGGCGATACAGAAGGTTTGGTCAATTACCCACTTTCCATTAAAGGAATAAAATTAGCGGCTCTTTTAATTGATCGGGATGAACAAAGAAAATGGTCATTCAGAAGCAAAGGCGACTTTGATTGCAATACTTTTGCTCGCAATTATTTTGAAGGTGGAGGTCATTTTCATGCAGCAGGAGGTCGTAGTTCCGAAACTTTAGAAGAAGCAAAAGCAAAATTCCTTGTATCAATAAACGAAAATAAAAGCTCACTTATATAATCATCAATTAAAAAAACATGAAACTAAATTCAGGAATCAGTCTGTTCATTTTATCAGTTATTTTTTTATCAGCATGTAATTCTGTCGATTTCAAAAAGACGGCAACCGGTATGCCTTACCAGTTATTCAGAACAGATGCAAAAGGAAAAGAAGTTAAAGAAGGATATATTTTCAAAGCACATTTCATCCAGTTATTGAATGACAGTGTATTATTTGATTCACGTACTTCAAATATGCCTGTTTATGTAAAAGCCCAGAAAAGTCAAACTACTTATGACATTTCTGAATTATTCATGGAGTTACGGAAAGGAGATAGTGTTTTCACATCACAGATGGTGGATACTTTTTTAAAAAGAACCCCCGGACAACTTCCACCGTTTCTTAAAGCAGGATCTGTTTTGCATTTTTCATTAAAAGTGATTGATGTTTTTGAATCTGATTCTTTAGCTCAGTTAGATGAAGCCAAAGAAAAAGAATTGATAAGCAAAAAAGAAGTAGATGCTTTAGCTGCATATATTGCAAAAAACAAGATTACTGCAACTAAAACCGAATCGGGTGTTTTTGTTGAAACTATTTTAAATGGTAACGGACCAATAGTTGAAAACGGAAAATATATCAGTGTTATGTATTCAGGTACAAGTATATCCGGCGTTAAATTCGATTCAAACACCGATCCTTCTTTCGGACGTACCGAGCCCCTGAGTTTTACAGTAGGCGTAGGAGAAATGATCAGAGGTTTTGATTTAGGATTATTGAATATTAAGCAGGGTAGCAAAGTAAAATTATATATTCCGTCCATGCTTGCATATGCCGACAGACCGCAATCTGATAAAATAAAACCATATGAAACATTGATTTTTGATATTGAAATCATTTCAATTCAGGATAAAGCTCCGGCAACGCCTCAAGCAAAAAAATAAAATTTATTGATTTTATTTGGAATAAAATACAGACATTTGTTATGCAAAGGAAAGAGCAATCTTTCCTTTGAAATTTTTATAGGCTCCGTTTTTAACTCCAAAATCCAGAACTAGTATTCGACCTTATGAATTTGACTATTTCGAATATCCAATCTATCATTCTGACTGATTAACCAGTTAAAAAACGAAGCAAGAGAAGGAAGTCTGATTAATTTAAAAACTTGCCAGAATGGAAAGAGCAATCTTCATTGATTGCTTTTTTTATTTACAATAGGTTCTGTTTAATAAAAATCATCTGACACAAGCACTAAATAGTTGAATTGTTTGCTTTGCTTCTTTCACATCATGTACCCGCAGAATATTTGCAGAAGCCATTAAAGCAAAACTATTTAAAACACTTGTTCCATTCAAGGCTTCGGCCGCACTTATATTTAATGTTCTATAAATAAGCGACTTTCGGGAAACACCCAAAAGGATAGGGCATTCAAACATTTTTAAAAGAGAAAGATTTTTAATCAACTCAAAATTTTGTTCAAGTGTCTTTCCAAAACCAATACCCGGATCAATAATCAGGTCTTTGATACCTGCATTTTTGCATGCCGCAATTCGCTCAATAAAAAAATCAAGCACTTCTTTATGAATGTTTTCATAGTGAGGGTCATCCTGCATGGTTTTCGGAATTCCTTTCATATGCATGATGATGTATGGAACATTTAATAATGAAACGGTCTGTATCATTTCTGCATCCATGTTTCCTGCACTGATATCATTTACAATAATAGCACCTGCTTCCACAGCAGCTTTGGCAACTTTTGCATAATAGCTGTCAATGGATATAATGGTTTCCGGAAATTTTGCAACAATGGCTTTTATTACCGGAATAACCCGTTCCATTTCTTCCATTTCAGAAACAGTTTCACTTCTTGGTCTCGAACTTTGTCCGCCAATATCAATGATATCAGCACCTTCAAAAAGCATTTGTTCAACTTTTTTAAGAATGTCTTTGATAGAATTGTATCGGCTATCTTCATAAAAAGAATCTGGCGTAGTATTGATAATGCCCATAACAAGTGGCTTATCAATTTTTAGCAGTCTTCCTTTGCAGTTCAATGTAAACATTAGACGGAGTTCCTTATTTTTGATGCTAAAGATAGAGAAGAAGCATCTGTCTATTTACAAAAATTAGTATTAAACATTTTGATATATATGTCAACGACCGATCAGCAGTATCATGAAATTATAGAAAGTTGTAAAGCTATTTTTATTAAAAAAGCTAGTGATTACGGTACAGCATGGAGAGTTTTAAGAACCATTTCCATCGTCGATCAAATTTTTATTAAAGCACAGCGGATACGGACAATACAACAAAAAGGTTTTCAAAAAATCAATGACGATATTACAGCCGAATTCAAAGGCATAATCAACTATGCCATTATCGGGCTCATTCAACTACAGTTGGAAGAGAATGCACCGGAGGAATTACCGATTGACCGGGTTTCAGAAATGTACAAGTCAAATTCAGAAACTGCCTTCAATCTGATGATGGATAAAAATCATGACTATGGCGAAGCATGGCGCAGCATGAGCCAGGAAAGTTTTGTGGACCTTATTTTGATGAAATTGCAACGCATTCGACAAATTCTGATCAATGATGGAAAAACATTAATCAGTGAAGGCATAGATGCTAATTATCACGATATTATAAATTATGCTGTTTTTGCACTTATTTTAATGCCGGAAGAATAAACCGGTAAAAAATTTAATGCATGAAAAAATTGGTAACACTTGTACGGAACCTGGTTGGGATCCTTTTCATTTTTTCAGGATTGGTTAAAGCAAATGATCCGCTTGGTTTAAGTTATAAGATGCAGGAGTTTTTTGAGATCTGGAATGCAGGTCTTGCATCATCCTCTTCTTTTCTAAGTAGTATGCTGATTTCCACTTTTCAATATCTGCATGCACATTCACTGGCATTGTCTGTGCTTTTAATTGCATTTGAAATAATAGCCGGAGTTGCTTTGCTATTGGGATGGCAAATTAAATTGATGAGTAAATTGTTGTTTGTCATGACGCTGTTTTTCACCTTTCTTACAGCCTACGCTTATTTCTCTGGTAAATTCAAAAACTGTGGATGTTTTGGTGACTGTTTGCCTATTTCAGCAAAAACATCTTTTATTAAAGATGTGGTTCTCACGGTTTTGATTATTTTCCTTTTGTATTCACTAAAATATATTAAACCAATTATTTCTTCCGGAAAAACACGATTTGCCATGTTGGCTACCATCGTTTTCAGTTTTGCTTTTCAATGGTATGTATTAAACTATTTACCTGTGGTAGATTGTTTACCATTTAAGGTTTCAAACAATATCAAAGAACAAATGAAAACGCCTGCTGGTGCCATTACAGATAGTTTTGCCATCCGGTTTGTTTATGAAAAGGGTGGAACTAAATTTGAATTCTCCCCATCTGAATTACCGGCTGATCTGGATTCTTATAAATACCTCGACCGGATAGATAAACAAATCAGAAAAGGGAATGCCGAACCACCTATAAAAGGATTTGCTTTAAACGATGAGAATAATAACAACTTTACTTCTATTGTATTGGCAGAAAAATATTGCCTGATTTTATTTTCCGAAAATTTATCAAAGGCTTCAAAATCCTGGAAAGAAGAAATGCTAGCAGTAAATACTTTGGCTGTTGAAAAAAATATACCACTTTATATTGTAACCAGTTCTGTAGTGGAAGCTAAAAAAGAAGTGGTCAATACGGCTTTTGAAAATCTGCCATTTTTTAATTGCGATTTTACCGCAATCAGAACAGCAGCCCGTACAAACCCGACTTTGTATTTTTTAAAGGAAGGAACCATTGTAAATAAATGGGGAGAGAAAGAACTTAGCAAAATTATACCGGTATTATCCGATTTGAAATAAGTATTTATTTAACAACGAATTTCTTAATGATTCGTTGACCAAGTACTTCATTAACCCGGTCGATGATTTTTTCTTTCTGGAAATTCAATTCCTGTTTTAATGGTGCTACAGATGTTGTAACAATCAGTGTATCCCCAATTACCTGAACCTTATCTGTATATCGGGCACAGGTTTTACCCATGATTTCTTCCCAGGCATCTTCAATCTGTAATGCCTGGATAGAGCCCCTCAAACGGCTTTCGGCCATAAATTTTTTTAACGCATCACTCATCGAATATTCACCCATAAAGCAAAAATAAAAGAATTAATATATCCGCGAATTTAAAGATTCAATTCAATTAACTGGTAGGGGATCCCTATTGATTTTAAATGATCGTCCAATCGATCAAAATGGGTATCGGTAATAAAAACCTGTCCCTCATTTTCATTGGCAACTCTTTGCAAAAGATTGCTGATCCGGTCCTCATCTAATTTTTCAAAAATATCATCCAGCAATAACACAGGTGCAAAACCTTTTTCGTTTTTAAGGGTATCCATTTCGGCTAATTTCAACGCATACAATAAGCTTTTACGCTGTCCTTGTGAGGCTAGGGTTTTGAAAGCTTTACCCTGCATATTTATCTCTATTTCATCCCGATGAATGCCAGCTGTTGTTCGCATAGCCAAACAATCCTTATGTCGTCTATATTTTAAAATTTCTTCAATTGGCATTTTTTCTAACTGGCTTTCATAAACCATAGTAATGTCTTCGTGCTGCCTGGAGATCTCATTATAAAGTTGTTTGACATGTGGTAAAAAAGTAAAAAGAAAATGGCTTCTTTTTTCAAAAATATAGTTCGCAGGTTCAGCCAATTGTTTATCCAGAATATCTAAAACAGAAAAATCTTTTATACCACCATACTCGGCAAATGATCTCAATAATGAATTTCTTTGCAGCATAATTTTATTATATACAATCAATTTCTGCAAATACATATGATCCATCTGCGACAGGATAGTATCTATAAATTTTCTGCGCTCTTCACTTCCCGCAGTGATTAATTGAATATCATCGGGTGCAACTACAACACAGGGATATTTACCAATATGCTTTGAAAATTTCTCATAGGGTTGGTCATTAACCGAAAATTCTTTCTTACCAGTCTCTCGAAGAATACAAACTGTTTTTTCTATTTCGTTATTAGCAGTAAATATACCTTCAATCCGGAAACCTGAATGACCGTTTAAAACATTGGATGCATCCTGTCGGCCAAAATAACTTTTAGTGAAACATAAATAGTGAATAGCATCCAGCAAATTGGTTTTGCCCACACCATTTTTCCCATAAATTGCAACTATTCTTTTATCAAAATTGAACAATTTATTATTGTAGTTTTTGAACTGAATCAATGATATAGAATCGAGTTTTAACATATCTACCGCAAGATAAGTGCAAAGAAGAAATCAACAAGATGAACTTCCCATGCATACTTAATTTTTCCATAAGGATTTAAATATGTGAAATAAATGGCAATCATGGATAAAAAGCAGTTCTAAAATTCATTATTGCGAAGTAAATAATTGGCTGCTTTCCCTTATTTTTGCGACTCAAAATCTTTTTTAGTGACTACAACTTTTTCAAAAGAGACTTATTTATACTGGTACGAACTAATGCTTCTAATCCGTCAATTTGAATTGATGTCGGAAGAAAAGTATAAAATGGAAGGAAAAATTCGTGGATTTTTCCACGTTTATAACGGACAGGAAGCCATTGCTGCCGGATGTATGACTGCAACAAGACCCGAAGATCTTTTTATTACTGCTTACCGCGATCATGGATTAGCCATTGCTAAAGGAATTTCGTTGAATTCCTGTATGGCTGAACTCTATGGTAAAGCAACGGGTTGTGCCAAAGGAAAAGGGGGAAGTATGCACTTTTTTGGAAAAGAACAAAATTTTTACGGCGGACACGGTATTGTAGGTGCTCAAATTGGTACAGGTGCCGGACTTGCTTTTGCGGAACAATACAGAGATTCTGAAAATGTTGTTTTATGTTTCTTTGGCGATGGTGCTGCCCGTCAGGGTATTTTGCACGAAACATTCAATCTGGCTATGTTGTGGAAATTGCCCGTCGTATTTATTTGCGAAAATAATTTTTATGCAATGGGTACGTCTATTGAACGTACGTCCAACGTAGTTGATATTTACAAATTAGCGGATGCATACGAAATGCCTAGTGATGTAGTTGATGGTATGACAGCAGAAGCTGTTCATAATGCTGTATCCAGGGCTGTGAAAAGAGCAAGGGAAAATGGTGGACCTACTTTGCTTGAAATAAAAACATATCGCTACAAAGGACATTCGGTAAGTGACCCACAGAAATACAGATCGAAAGAGGAAGTAGAAGAATACAAAGAAAAAGATCCGGTTGAAGTGGTTCTGAAAACAATTCTTGCAAATAATTTTGCAACAGAAGAAGAAATTAAAATAATTAATGACAGGGTAGAAGAAGCCGTTGTTGCTTCTGTAAAATTTGCAGAAGAATCGCCTTGGCCAGATGACAGTGAAATACTGAAGGATGTTTATGTCGATCAGCATTATCCTTTCCTTGTTGACTAAATCAAATATTTTTACACAATTAATTACAGAAAAATTAAATAACGAATACTAAAATGGCTGACACAAAACAAAATACACAGGAGAACGATCATAATCAAATAGTGGTTGACAAAGCAAAGAACATCTGGGATAAATATAGCCGCCAATTGATGATTGGATCTGCTGCAATAATCCTGTTTGCAGGTAGTTATCTTGGCTATAAATATTTCGTTAACGAACCCAATGAAAAGAAAGCAACCGATGCTATATTTAAAGCAGAAGATTTTTATCGTCAGGACTCTTTACATCTTGCATTAAATGGTGATGGTGTTAACCTGGGATTTTTGAAAATAATCGAAAAATACGGATCTACTAAAACTGGAAACCTGGCCCGTTTTTACGCCGGCGATTGTTATATAAAATTAGCCGATAATACCAATGCCATAAAATATCTGAATGATTTCAGTACCGATTCAAAACCGGTACAGGCACGTGCGTATAAATTGCTTGCTGATGCAAATGCAGATTTGAAAAAGAATGCTGATGCCTTGAAATATTACAAAAAAGCGGCTTCTCATTTCCCGGAAGATGACGTTAATTCTTCGGAGTATTTATTTATGGCTGCTTATTTTGCACAAAAAGTCATGAATAATAATGACGAGGCCAAAGAATTATTCAAATCTTTGAAGGAACAATATCCTCGTACGGAAAAAGGATTCGAAGCGGATAAATACCTGGCACAATTAGGTGTTTACAATTAATTGATTTTCTTTACTAAAAATAAATAATGCAGAATTAGCATTATGGCAGATATAAAGAACAGCAAATTATTAGATAGTGATACAGGCATCCGTCAATTGAAGGATGCCTGTATTGTTTTAGTAAAGACTGAATGGAATCATGCCATTGTAGATGAGTTGGAAAAAGGCTGTATCAGCAAATTGAAAGAATCAGGAATAAAAAAGATAAAGACCATTATTGTTCCAGGTGCCTTTGAAATTGGTTTTGCCATTAAAAGTTATGCCAACCATTGGGGAACCAAAGATGCAGATGCCTTCATAGCACTGGGTTGTATCATAAAAGGAGATACTCCACATTTTGAATATGTATGTAAAGCAGTTACGGATGCCGTGGTACAATTAAACCTGAGCATGTCATCGCCAACCATTTTTGGAGTTTTGACTTTAGATAATGAAGAACAAGGACTGGAGCGTATTGGCGGCAAACACGGACATAAAGGAGAAGAAGCTGCATTAACTGCTTTAAAAATGATTGCCTTAAAAAAATCGTACAACCCGTAAATTCAAATGCCTTAATTTGTCTGAATTATTATGCATGTTCAAATTTTCATACCCTGTTTTGTAGATCAGCTTTATCCTGAAACGGCTTTTAATATGGTGAAGGTTTTAGAAAAAGCAGGTTGCACTGTAACCTATAATTCCGATCAAACCTGTTGTGGTCAACCAGCTTTTAATGCAGGTTTTATTGATGAATCAAAAGCCGTATGTACTAAGTTTATCAAAGATTTCAGCAATGCCGAATACATTGTTTCACCCAGTGCATCTTGTGTAGGTTTTGTCAGGAATTACTATACAAAACTATTCGACAATTCTTCGGTACATAATGCAGTAAAGGATATGCGAAACCGTATTTTCGAGTTTTCCGAATTCATGGTGAATGTATTGAAGATAGAATCAGTAGGAGCAAAGCTGGATGGCAAGGCTACTTTTCACGATTCCTGTGCCGGATTACGCGAATGCAAAATTAAAGAAGAGCCACGCAGATTATTGTCCAATGTAGCAGGTTTGGAATTAATTGAAATGGAAAATACAGATACCTGTTGCGGATTTGGTGGAAGTTTTGCCGTAAAATTCGAAGCCATTTCCATTGGCATGGCCGATCAGAAAGTAGATAATGCTTTAGCAACCGGAGCTGAATATATGATCTCTACCGATCTTTCCTGTTTGATGCACCTGGATGGATATATAAAAAAACAGGGCTATGATTTAAAAACCATGCACATTGCCGATGTAATGGCCACTGGCTGGTGAAGCATTTAAAAATTAATAATTACAATGAACTACTGGCTTGTAAAGTCCGAACCTTTTAAATACAATTGGGAAACTTTTGAAAAAGAAAAACAAACTTTTTGGGACGGTGTCCGCAATTATGCGGCAAGATTGCATTTGAAAGCCATGCAGAAAGGGGATGAGATTTTATTTTATCACAGCAATGAAGGGTTGGAAATAGTAGGTATTGCTAAGCTGGTAAAAGAAGCATACCAAGACCCCACTACGGATGATGATCGTTGGGTAGCTGTAGATTTGAAAGCAGTAAAAAAATTAAAGAACCCGGTCAGCCTTACTACGATGAAGTCGGACAAACGATTAAATGAAATGGCACTTATACGAATAAGCCGATTATCTGTTTCGCCGGTAACCGATAAAGAATGGAAAGTAATCATGGAACTGGCGGGTGAAAAATAATTTGTGATGAAGAAACTGGTTGTATTATCTGGAGCAGGAATCAGTGCGGAAAGTGGTTTAAAAACATTCCGGGACAGTGATGGATTATGGGAAGGATATAATATTGAAGATGTTGCAACACCCAGGGCTTGGAAGAAGGATCCGGAAAAAGTATTACAATTTTATAATTTAAGAAGAAAGAATGTTGCGGAAGTTTTTCCCAATGATGCGCATATAGGTTTTGCACAATTAGAAAAACATTTTGATGTTCACATCATCACACAAAATATAGACGATTTACATGAACGAGCCGGATCTACAAAAGTGACGCACTTGCATGGCGAAATTTTTAAAATGCGGAGTGAAGTGAACGAAGAACTTATTTATGAAATCAGGGGTGATATACAACTGGGAGATAAAGCCGAAGATGGAAATCAGTTAAGGCCCGCCATCGTATGGTTTGAAGAGCCGGTCTATATGATCGAATCAGCGATTCCAATAATACAAGGTGCCGATATTATTGTTGTTGTAGGAACATCATTGGTTGTGTATCCGGCAGCAGGTTTGCTTGACTATGCAAACCATGATATCCCAAAATTTATCCTCGATAAAAAAATTCCATATACTTCATCAATAACTAATCTTACAGCCATTGAAAAACCGGCAACAGAAGCCATTTTGATTTTAAAGGAATTGCTGATGAGTTTAGTCTAATTAATCTCTTTCACGGTCTCTTTGAAAACAATACCAACCGATTCCAGTTCTGTCAGTACCGGCTCATAAATTTCTTTTGAAACCGGAATATGAATTCCTCTTTCTTTTATTCTACCGTTTAAAATGAGTTTTGCTGCTATGCCTAATGGTAAGCCTACTGTTTTAGCCATAGCTGTATTTAAATTGTTTTCGCCTTTTACTATAAGACAACTTTGAATTTCATATTTTTTTGAACCCAAGGTATATCCAATTTCATGCAACATCACTATCATGTCTCTGTCGTTTGGCAATAACGCTAATTTTTTCTGCAATATAAATTCCATAATATCTGCAGCACTACAAAAACCTTTATCAATCCATGTTTCATGATCATCTATCCCAAGAAATAAAAGTTGATTCAAAATCATTTCGAGTTGATTGGTTTCAATATTCCCGTTCAACTTTATCCAATCCTGAAAGGATACTTTATCTGGTTTTCCTAGAATTGAAAAATGTTCAGTAAAAAAATCGGCAAGGCTTTTTCCATCTGTCGCATATCGCTTTGTTTCATCGGTCAAACCCAGTTTTAATACATATTTCCAACCCAATATAAATTCAGGATGCCGCAATGTTGTCCGGATAAAAGTTCCCGCATTTTCCAAATCATACAGTGCCGAATAACTTGCAGAATCTCTGTTTGGATACCAGGCAAAATTTCCTAACTCCGGAATGTCAACTAACCGAATGGAAGAAAACAACTCAGCATGTGTAAGCTTTATTTCTTTTTTATTTTCTACATAATGAGCCCCTGATTGACCAGCCATCAAAATATTCCTGGGGTTCCAACTAATTTTATAATGCCATGGATTATCATCACTTTCAGGTGCAACCAAACCGCCACAGTGCGATTTAAATGAATGAACTGATCCTCCATCTTCTTTTATATCCCCGATGATCTTCATAGCACTCATATGATCAATGCCCGGATCCAGGCCCATTTCACATAAAAACAAAACATCTTTATTTTTGATTTCATCGGATAGGCTATTAATATTTTCATCCAGGTAAGAAGCCGTTAAAAGATGTTTACCCAATTTTGCACAATCTTTGGCAACCAGAAAATGTAAATGGGGTGGTAACATGGAAATGATCAGATCAACTTGCGAAATCAACTCCTTTCTTTGTTCTTCCTGATTTATATCAAATGAAATGGCCACTCCATATGTAGATTCTTTCAACTTTGATTTGGCAAGCTCCAGGTTACTATCTACCAATTTCAGCAACCAACTTTCTTTTTCAGCATTTTCCAATAAATAGGAAATAAGAACAGTAGCTGATTTGCCTGCACCAAACAATAGGATTTTTTTCAATGTATTTGCTTTAAGAATGCCTAAAATAAAGATTTATTATGGAATGAAAACCATCTGTTTAAAGCGGATAAGAGTTTACTTTCTAAAACTTGTAAAATTATCAGCTAATACAGAATAAGCATCACCAGGTACTTGTCCACAATTGAAAAAGAACTGTGAAAAAATAATTCTTAAAAATGCTTGTTTATTAAGGTTTTAAGGGCTAATTAAGGTAGATTTGCAAGCCTTGAAATACGCTTACATTTTTTGTATGAAAATCTGTTTGAGAATCAAGATAATTCAAAACATAGTAATTAAAAAACTACCGAAATATAAGACCTGATGGAAGATAATTTAATACCTGCCGAAACCGGTGATTACAACCGGATAGTACCGGTAAATATTGAAGAACAAATGAAGGCCGCATATATTGACTATTCCATGTCAGTAATTGTTGGCCGGGCTTTACCAGATGTCAGAGATGGTTTAAAACCAGTTCACCGCCGTATTTTATATGCGATGAATGACCTGGGATTACATTGGAACAAAACGCACAAAAAATCGGCCCGTATTGTGGGAGAAGTATTGGGTAAGTATCATCCGCATGGTGATACGGCTGTTTACGATACGATGGTAAGAATGGCTCAGGAATGGAGTATGAGATACTGCCTGGTAAATGGCCAGGGTAACTATGGTAGTCAGGATGGAGACGGGCCGGCTGCTATGCGTTATACGGAAGCAAAACTGGAACGTATTGCAGATAGCATGTTGAGTGATATTGATAAGGATACCGTTGATTTTCAATTCAACTTTGATGATACCCTGAAAGAACCAACGGTATTACCATCAAGAATACCCAATTTATTGGTAAACGGATCAAGTGGTATTGCAGTAGGTATGGCAACCAATATGATGCCGCATAATTTAAGCGAAGCCATTGATGGTTGTATAGCCTACATTAAAAACAGGGATATAACCATTGATGAATTAATGGAATATGTAAAGGCACCCGATTTTCCAACCGGTGGTATTATTTACGGGATGGAAGGCATCAAAGCCGGTATGCATACTGGCCGTGGCCGGGTAGTATTAAGAGGTAAATTAACCATTGAAACCAAGGCTAGTGGCCGGGAAACGATTATTATAAATGAAGTTCCCTACCAGGTAAACAGGGATAATTTATGCGACAAGATTGGAAGACTGGTTACTGACAAAATCGTTGATGGCATTGCACATATAAATAATGAATCGAATAATAAAGAAGGAACAAGAATAGTCATTGACTTAAAAAGGGATGCTATTGCCAATGTGGTCATCAGTCATTTATACAAGCATACCGAATTACAAACCAGCTATGGTATCAACAATATTGCCATTGTAAGAGGACGTCCAAAAACATTGAATTTAAAAGACCTTATTTCAGAGTTTGTAGCATTCCGACATGAAGTGGTTGTACGCAGGGCTAATTACGAATTGGCTGAAGCAAGAAAAAAGGCTCATATATTACAAGGATATCTGATTGCTCTAGATCACCTGGATGAAGTGATCCGATTGATCAGAAGTTCTGCTACACCGGATGTTGCAAAAGAAAATTTGATTACTGCCGGCTGGGGGTTGGATGAAATCCAGGCAAAAGCCATCTTGGAATTACGTTTACAGCGTTTAACCGGCATGGAGCGGGAAAAGATCAAGAATGAATATGATGAATTAATGAAATTCATTGCCAGCTTGGTTGAATTATTGGCGAACGAAGACATGCGCTACGAATTAATTACCACCGAATTGCTGGAAGTAAAAGAACGTTTTGGAGATGAACGTAAATCAGAGATTACCTATAACGATGATGAATTAAATATCAAAGATTTTATTAAAGATGAGGATGTAATCATTACGATTTCTCATTTGGGATATATAAAAAGAACACCTGCTACAGAGTTTAAACAACAGAGAAGAGGTGGAAGAGGAGTAATTGGTGGTAAAACAAGAGAAGAAGATTGGATTGAACATTTATTTGTAGCATCCACACATCATACCATGTTATTCTTTACCGAAAAAGGCAGGTGTTTCTGGTTAAATGTATACCAGATACCGGATGGTGAAAAAACCGGAAAAGGCAGAGCGATACAGAATATGATTCAAATTCCTCCCGACGATAATATCCGGGCTGTCATTGATATCAAAGATTTGAAAGATGAAGAGTTTGTAGGAGAGCACTATATTATACTTTGTACAAAAAATGGTATCATTAAGAAAACAAGATTGAAAGACTTCAGTCGTCCAAGACAAAATGGAGTAAATGCCATTACTATTAATGAAGGAGATCAGTTAATTGAAGCAAAATTAACCGATGGAAACAGTGAGATTATGATGGCTGTTAAAAGTGGACGAGCTATCCGTTTCCCAGAAGCAAAAGTAAGAGCAACCGGCAGAGGAGCCATTGGGGTAAGCGGAATTACAGTTGACGAAACAAAAGATGAGGTAATTGGAATGATCGTTGTTTATCCAAGCACCGAACCAGGAAGATCGGTACTTGTAGTAAGTGAAAAAGGATATGGTAAAAGAACTCCTGTTGACGAGTATCGTTTTACAAACAGAGGTGGAAAAGGAGTTAAAACAATCAATGTAACTCCAAAAACAGGTAATCTGGTAGGTTTAATGGGTGTTTTTGAAAAC
>JAYWCV010000074.1:0-4830 GCA_043780275.1 Chitinophagaceae bacterium | reverse complement strand
GATAAACAGATCCAATTCCAGTTTCCACTTAATGGGTATGCACCGGAGGTTTCAATATTTGTTTCAAATCCTTCACTTTGTAAAGCATTTGTAAGTCCAACCAGATTATGCATCAAGGGTTCGCCACCGGTTATAACAACTAGTTTGGTGCCTGATTTTTTTACATCATTTACCAGGACTTGAATTTCTATTAACGGATGTTTGCTTACATCCCAACTGTCTTTTACATCACACCATACACAACCTACATCACAACCGCCCAGCCTGATAAAATATGCGGCACGTCCCTGGTGAAAACCTTCACCTTGTATAGTATAAAAATGTTCCATCACCGGAAGTGAAGTGGGATTTGTAGCATTCATCGTCATGATTATTCGTTATTTTTCAATGCGCAGGACCGAAATGTGTTCATTAATAATGCCGCAATAGTCATGGGGCCAACACCACCGGGTACTGGTGTAATGAAAGAGCATTTAGGTGCAACCGAATCGAAATGCACATCACCTTTCAGCGTATATCCACTTTTTTTACTCTTGTCTTCCACTCGTGTAATTCCAACATCAATTACAATAGCTCCTTCTTTTACCATATCAGCAGTTAGAAATTCTGCTTTACCTAATGCGGCAACTATAATATCAGCATCCTTACAAATTTCTTTAATATTCTTTGTATGAGAATGACAAATGGTAACAGTGCAGTTGCCCATTTTAATATTGCTACTCAGTAAAATACTCATGGGCCTTCCAACAATATTGCTACGACCAATAATGACGGCATGTTTTCCTTTTGTTTCTACCTTAAAATGTTCAAGCAATAAAATAATTCCAAAAGGTGTAGCAGATATAAAACCCGGAATTCCCTGAACCATCCGGCCGATATTTTGCGGATGAAATCCATCCACATCTTTATCCGGATCAATGGCATTGATAACATCGTCGGCTGCAATATGAGCGGGAAGTGGTAATTGTACCAAAATTCCATCCACATCAGGGTCACAATTCAGGTCGTTGATCTGGCTTAACAAAATATGTGATGAAACCGATTCCTCAAAGCGAATAAGGGTTGATTTGAAGCCTACTTCTTCACAGGCTTTTACTTTTGCAGCAACATATGTTTCGCTTGCACCACTGGTTCCAACTAATATGGCGGCAAGATGTGGAATTTTTTTTCCTTCAGTAGCTAATTGTGTTGCATCCAGTTTTAGTTTGTCTTTAAGAGCGGAGGCTGCTTTTTTACCATCTAAAATTTGCATGGCGCAAAGCTAACTTTAACGACAAAGCCTTCCAACTAAAGCGGGGTATTTTATTATTTCATTTCGAAACGTATCTTACAAAAATAAATATATGATGTGAAGACATTCTATTTAAGCGGTCTTGTATTTGCTGTTTTATGTTTTGGGAAAATACATGCTCAATCCGTCCGTTTACCGGTATCATCTTCTTATTTAAGCGTTGGAACATACAGTACAAGCCATATAGATTTGTTGAATACAGGTACAAATCAGGCGGCATTGGCACAAATAAAAAGTATTTCAGCAGCAGTTTTTTCGGAAAGACGTTTTTTATTAGAGAATATGAACCTTTACAGGGCATCCATTTCTTTACCAACAAGTGCTGGAACATTTGCAGTAAATACCGGGTATTTCGGTTCTACAGAGTATAATGAATCGCAGGTATCCCTGGCTTATGGTAGAACGTTGGGTGATATAATAGATATAGGTGTACAATTCAATTATAATAATTTCCGGGTTACTGGGTATGGAAATGCTTCGGCAATTAATTTTGAGGCAGGTGCCATTTTACATGTATCAGAAAAACTGCATGTTGGTTTTCATGCGGCAAATCCCGTTGGCGGAAAAATAGGTAAGACCGGCGATGAAAAATTGGCTTCCGTTTTCAAAACAGGGATTGGATTTGAAGGTTCAGAAAAATTTGTGATTAATGCAGAAATAATAAAAGAAGAAAATCAACCGGTTAATGTGGTAGCTGGTTTTCAGTATAAATTTATTCGACAGATCATGCTTCGGGCAGGTATCTCTTCAACTTCATCTGCAGGTTTTGTTGGCGTTGGTTTGACCTTAAATAGTTTTCGTTTGGACCTGACCAGTAGTTTTCACCAACAGTTAGGCTTTACTCCGGGTTTATTAATCTTATTCAATTTTAACAATCAAAAAAATTGAAAAAAATATTTTTCATAGGGTTATGTTTTTTATCCATGCATTCCATTTTTCCCCAGGAAACAGAGAATACAAATACAGAGCAGCAATTAGAAAATATGACTGATGATCTGGAATCTGAAACTGAAGATGATAACTATCTGCAACAAATGATGCAATTCAGAAAAAATCCGTTGAACCTGAATTTTGTAAATGCAATTGAGTTAAAGGAACTGAGAATATTAACCGATCTGCAAATTGAAAATTTTATCCGTTACCGGAAACTGATGGGTAAACTGATTTCTGTTTATGAGTTACAAGCGGTACCAACATGGGATTTATTTACCACTAAAAAAGTAATGCCTTTTATCATCATCGGTAACGCAGTCTCGCTTCAGGATGCTTTTGCAAAAAGAATCCGGGATGGTGAACATATATTCCTTTCTCGATTTTCTCAGACCATGGAAACCAGTAAAGGATATATACCCAAAACCACTGGTAATTATTATCTGGGGGGTAAGGACAGGCTATTTTTTCGGTATAGGTATCAGTATAAAAACCTGTTACAATATGGAATTGTCGGGGATAAGGATGCAGGAGAATATTTTTTTAAAGGAACCCAGAAAAAGGGATTCGATTTTTATTCAGCACATCTTTTTGCCAGAAATATAGGCATGATTCAAAGTCTGGCGATAGGTGATTTTACTGTAAATATGGGGCAGGGATTAATTCAATGGCAGGGTTTGGCATTTGGTAAAAGTATAGATGTGATGGGGGTTAAAAGACAATCAACCATATTGCGGCCCTATAATTCGGCCGGCGAATTTTTGTTTCATCGTGGTGTTGGTATTACGCTTAAAAAGGGAATGTTTGAAGTAACGGCTTTTGCTTCTTCCCGAAATTTAAGTACCAATTTTGTGTCAGATACCATAAATCGGGAAGATTATTTTTCCTCCTTTCAAACTTCGGGCTATCATCGAACAGCCGGTGAACTGGTTGACCGGAATAATATGACTCAGCAAACCATTGGTGGAAATTTTACTCTGAGGTCGGATCGTTGGCAAATAGGATTCAATAGCATTCATTATCAATTTTCTTTACCAATTAAAAAAGGAGATTTACCATATAATTATTATGCAATAAACGGAAAAACATGGAGCAATTTCAGTACAGATTATAGTTTCACACATAAAAACCTTCATTTTTTTGGCGAAGCCGCCATGGATAAAAGAAAGTATACAGCATTTGTTAATGGTCTTTTAATGAGTGTTGATCCAAGAGTCGATATTTCTTTTGTGCATCGAAAAATAAGTAAAGGTTATCAATCAATAAATGGAAATGCATTTACGGAGAATACATATCCAACCAACGAAACCGGATTTTATACAGGTGTAAGTATCAGACCAAATTCATTTTGGCGATTCGATGCCTATGCAGATTTTTTTTCCTTTCCATTTTTAAAATACCAGGTTGATGCTCCCAGTATTGGAAGAGAATTTCTTACCCAATTAACGTATAACCCAAATAAGCAGTTTGAGCTATATATACGATATAGAAACGACAGCAAACAAGCCAATCAATCGGGAAATACTACGGTCAGTAATTACCTGGTTTTTTTACCCAGGCAAAATTTACGTACTCAAATAAGTTATAAAGTAACCCCAACAATTACATTGAGAAACCGGAACGAAATAATCTGGTTTGATAAAAAAGGCCCCAATTCAGAAAAAGGTTTTCTGACTTATGTCGATATCTTTTATAAGCCCATGATGAAGCCGCTAACCGCAAATATCCGGTTGCAGTATTTTAAGACTGATGGATATAACTCCAGAATTTATGCGTATGAAAATGATGTACTTTACTTTTTTTCCATTCCGGCTTTTTATGATAAAGGTTACCGCTACTATCTGAATTTAAATTATGATGTTTCGAAAAAACTGACTGTTTGGGTTAAATGGTCACAATTAATCTATGAGAACCGCAAAATAATTGGCTCGGGTTTAGATGAAATACAAGGAAACCGGAAATCGGAGATAAAGATCCAGGCTCGCTGGATTTTGTGATAAAAACAGGCATAAGCAGGAATTAAAATTTTAATTGGAGAATTAAAAATTGTTAAAAATTAAAAATGGAAATAATTCAATTATCAAATGGGTTTAGCAATTAATATTATTTTAAGATCAATGAATATTATTATTAAAAATGTATAAGTTATCTAATATTCATGGTTATTCAAAAGTCAACGAAGGTATTTGAATCGATGGCGGAGATGTTTAAGTTTTGTGTCAATTTTGTTGTTTGAAGTCAAATTTTTATATATTTTTAATAAAAATGTTAAAAAAAATATACATTCGGGGCAGCAATATCAAAATTTTACTGTCTATCTAATTATTCAATCTCTTTTTCAATCCCTATTTAAAACGATTTCTGAACATCAATTTTTTAAATCAAAATTTTAATTACATGCGAAAAGTTCTATCGTTATTTTCCATTTTAATGCTAATTACAGCGTTTGGAATGGCGCAAACCCGTACAGTAACGGGTAAGATAGCAGATGATAAAGGAGCAGTTGTTCCTTTAGCTACTGTATCAGAAGTGGGCACTAAGAATGCCGCAAAGGCAAATGAAGAAGGTGCTTTCAGCATTACTATTAAAGAAGGCGGCCGCCTTTTAAT
>JAYWCV010000073.1:0-13808 GCA_043780275.1 Chitinophagaceae bacterium | reverse complement strand
ACAATCTTCAAGGCATTAATTTCCATCAGCTCCAAAGCACTGGGTGTATAACCTCCTCTGAAAATTGCACTGACTGCCGCTCCTGCTTTTTCCAACGATTTGAATGGCACTAACATCAACAAATCAAATTTTGGATGTGGTATTAGCTTTAGTACTATTTTAGTGACAATTCCCAGGGTTCCTTCGCTGCCTACAATCAATTGTGTTAAATTATATCCTGTCGAATTTTTTAACACATTGGCTCCTGTCCAGATAATTTCACCACTAGGTAAAACCACTTCTAGGTTCAGTACGTAATCCTTTACCACGCCATATTTTACGGCCTTGGGCCCACCACTATTTTCTGCAATATTGCCTCCTATAAAACAAGAACCCCGGCTACTGGGATCGGGTGGATAAAAAAGCCCTTTTTCTTTTACTGCATTTTGCAATACTTCAGTAATCACACCCGGCTCGGAAATAACTTGTAGGTTTTGTTCATCAATTTTAAGTATGGAATTCATTCTTTCTGTAGAAAGAACCACACCACCTAAATGTGGAAGGGCTCCACCGCTTAAACCGGTTCCGGCTCCACGGGGTGTAACCGGTATCTTATTTTCATTGCAAATCTTCATGATGGCACTTACTTCTTCTGCAGTTCTTGGCTTCAACACAATATCCGGCATAAAATGCAAGTCTTCTGTTTCATCTCTTCCATATTTATACATAGCATCATTATCCACAATGATGTTTGACTCACCAATAATGTTTTTAAAATCATTTACTAAATCAACTGTCATAGAGTCTCTGGAAAAATTTGACATCCGTTATTTTTAACGTAAAATAATAATTTCTGCATAGATAAATCATGCAAAATATGGAGTGGTGAAATTATTGAAAAATTCTTATTTAAAAGTCGGACACATGGTTTGTTTTTCCTGTCCACTGAAAGGTTGTATGATTCCTTGTTTAATAATAGAAAATTCAAATGCTCCACGGTTATTATTATAATTCATTAAGGTGGATGTGGTGGCATCATACGAGAAAGTGAAAGTAATATCTTTCTTTCCAAAACCGATGGATGGAATAATAGCATCATTATGCCGGTAATATAAACCGCCAATCAGAATATTTTCTCCATCACCCGATAAATTATAATTTGCATTCAAGCCGGCAACGATCTCCGCAGATTTTGCCTGTAAAGAAACATAGGCATTGGGGTTAACAATCCAACTGTCATTTATTTTGAAGCTGCCATTTAAAAAACCTGTATACCGCATTGGCACTGTGTTATTAAATCCGAAAGTTGAATTAAAAAATGATTCTTTCGGACGATTGATATGATGTGCAGAGAATCCGGCATTCAAGTACATATTATCATTCGGGAAATACGCATAGTTCATGCCCACCTGCATATCCAGATAGGTAATATTATTTTTTGCTAGTGAAACACTGGTTGGAATCTTGCTGTCGAAAAATTTTCCATCAAATTGGTCTGGAAATTTCAATCCGGAAACGTTTATATTTTTATTTGCAAAACCCACATTAAACCCAAGACTTACCAAACTTCCTGCATTCAGCATCTGATGATAGGCTACTGATCCATATCCTTTTGTTGAAGACAGATTTCCAGATCCGGCAACATCTTTCAGTATTAATGCACCCAAACCCAACCATCCGGATTCATGTTTATTCCTCATAACCTGAACATCCCCGAAAGCACTCATTGTTTTATATGGTACTGCCATAATGGAGGACCATTGATTACGGTAATTCATTCCTATTCTGTAATCCCCATCCGGAATAAATCCGGTATTGGCCGGATTTGTCAATAAAGGAGAATTCATAAACTGTGAAAAATGTAAATCTTGCGAAAAAGTATTTTGGCTGCTGAAAAAAGAACAAATCAATAACAATACGAACTTAGGTAAAAAGTAAATTTGCTTAACCCAATTATTGGATAGGTTATTAAACGTTTTAGATATTTTATAAACCTGTCTCATGAACTATTTCCCTATTATCTTATTAATGTAATATCGCCTTTTTTTATGGATTTTGTGCCATCAAAAAATTCCACATCCAATGTATAAGCATACACATCCATAGGTTGCAAAACTCCTTTTAATTTCCCATCCCATCCACGTTTCCAATCTCCTGTTTCAAATACTTTTTGTCCCCATCTGTTCCAGATAATAAATTTCATTTTGGCAATTCCAAATCCTCTTACCAAAATAACACTGTTAACATCTGCACTTGTTGGAGTAAATGCGTTTGGAACATCCAATGCTGGTACTACGATGGTTGAAACCTGCCTGCATATAGTACTTCTACAACCAAAATTATTTATTGCGATTAAGCAAACATCAAATGTACCGGTTGAATTATATTGATGAATTACCGGAGAAATAGAATTTGTCAATAAACTGTCCCCATCTCCAAAAAACCATTTAAAAGAAACTGCATCTGCTGAGGATAAGTTTGTGAATGTATGCGGCGTATTTTCGACAGGTGGATTAGGAGTGAAACTAAAATTAGCAATTGGATTTGGATTAACCCGTATGCTAAATTTGCTTGAGTCTATAATATTACAAGTGGCATTATCAGTTGCTACCAGGGTTACAATATATGTCCCGGTTGAATTATATGTTTTTGTTGGGCTAATTGCAGTCGAAGTTGTACCATCCCCAAAATTCCAAAGAAAGCTTTGGCCACCCAAAGAAATATTATTGAAAATTGCATTATAAGGAACACAACCAGATGGAGCTGTAGTGAATTGTGCTTTTACTATAGCCGCAATTCTTAATTGCACTACTACCGAATCGGGTGAATTACAATAAGACGAATCGTTTAAAAATAATTTCACATTATATGTTCCGGGTGATGCAAAAGAATGTAAAACAGATTGAGTGCCTGAAATAACACGAGGCGTGTTATCCCCAAAATTCCAGATAAACGAATTATTTGCAAATGGCCTTATTGCTGGTGCAATAGAAAGATTATCGAACTGATATTTAAACGAATCGCAGGGATTTAATTTGATAGGATTAAAAGCCAACATCGCCTGTACATCTCCAACCCTTATATTTAAAAATGATGTATCCCGAACATTACAGGTATTATTATCAATGCCAACCAACATTACCCGGTATGTGCCAATAACATTGTATGTATGACTGATATTGGGATTTGATGTAGCTACTGTTGGCGAACCATCTCCAAAATTCCATTCATAGCTAACCGCATTTTTTACGGAGTCACTAAAATCTACGGTTAACGGCACACATCCAGCCGTGTCACGCATAACACCGTTTATGGCCGACTGAACACCTGTGCTTACACCAGCCAGATTAAAGGCTATTTTCACCATAGCCAGGTTACAATTCGGTGATGGATTAACCGGGCCGGGACCCCAAACATTTAATGGTGTTGTTGGAAAAGCAACATCACCAAAACTTCTGCAATTCGCACAAATGGCCTGGTAAATAATTCCATTTTTATCGAACCGGCTTGTTCCTCCATCTACATGATCTACTGCTCCTCCATCTTGTCCGAAAAAACTACCGAACAATTGACCGGTTGCATTTTTTCTTAATACAAAAAAATAAAAATCAGACCCATCTGTGCTTGTTTTAAAAGCATCTGAAGTAATAGGCAGGCCCAATGTACCAGATGATGGAAATGCCAGTTGATTAAATGAACCTCCCCAACCCGACACATATACATTCTCACAGCGATCTACCAAAAAGGCTACTGGTGAAATACTGGGCGTCGAAGCACTTTTTCCAAATACTGTTGAATATATATACGCTGAAAGATCAGTTTCTAATTTTGCAATAAATTGTTTTGCCCCTGCATTACTGTAAGCTGCATTAATAACGGGCCATGATCCGGTTGTTTGTCCCATTACGTAAGGGAAACCTTTATTATCAAATTGAATACCATAAACCTGGTCTGTTCCAGCAGTTCCTAAATAAGTGGATTTAACCAGGGATGATCCGTTATTGGAAACAATTGAAACAAAACCATCTATTCCTCCTTGATTGCTTGCTCCAATAGTACTTACTTTATTTCCGGGGAAATTTGTACTGGACGTTCCTCCGGCTACATAAATATTTCCGTTTGCAGGATGCAAACTCAATACATAAGCCGCATCATCTTCGCTACCACCAAGATATGAACTGAATAAAACAGAGTTGACATTTGAATTGAATTTTAATAAAACAGCATCCTGTTTTCCTCCGGATGAAGATTGAAATACAGATCCTGCATTTGGCAAAACAGGAAAGTCAGTTGATTGTGTACAGGATGCCACATAAATATTTCCTGCTCCATCCAAGATAACTTCACTCCGGCCATCATCTCCATAATTTTGTTGCAGAGAATTTATGCCTGTTCTTGACGATGAAATATTTACCCCATCATCATTGGTACCCCCAATTTTTTTAGACCCGATCAATGCGGTACCGCTAGCATTTAATTTAGATATTATAATGTCATAACCGCCTCCAACTCCAATTTGTCCGTTACCAGGACCTGTTGTGGGGTAATTAGAAGAATTGGACCTTCCGGAAACAACTAGGTTTCCCTGGGCATCTACTATTAAACTATGTGGCTGCTCATTACCTGAACCACCTATATAAGTAGCATAAATTCTATTTACACCATTAGCTGATAATTTAATAATGCCAATGTCAATGGCCTGTGAACCGAAACCACCGCCATAACTTTGCTGAAACGCACCAGCAGTAACGGGGAACCCGGTTCCGAAAACAGACCCTCCGCCATACATGCTTCCATCGGGTCCATAGGTAGCCGTATAGCCCCAATTATCTACTGTACTTCTAGAAAAAGAGGAAAAGATCAAGCTTGGGTCGATAATTAATGTAACATCCGGATCATGATCCTTTACATCAAACCGAACAATATTATCTTTTAACTTATACAGGCAATTAATTTCCTTTTTTTCTTTCCCATCAAATAAAAAGCTGTATGGAATACTTTCTTTCATTTTACCCACCGAAGTGGCAATAGAAAGTTCTTTATTCTTTACTTCTAATTTATCAACCCCTTCATACCTCAAAGCAATTTTTGAAATATCAGAACCCGGCCGGGCAATGATATCGTATTTCATTCCTCCCTGATTGGTATAATATCTTACATCAATTCCGGGATAAACATCTTTTACGGTAACTGCCTGATAAATCTGGCAATTGCTTGCCCATTTTGATGGATCATTTCCGATGAAATAGTTATTGTATGAATTCAATGATTTATCTGGTACAATGATCAGATTTTTATTAGCCCCAATAAAATCGACATTAAATGCATGTGACCGCAATGCGAAGCTCTCTTTCGTATTGGTCATTTTCCCATTCACCGAATGATTGTGCAAGAGACCGTTAACTTTTTCGAGATCGGAAGTATTGTGTTGCAGAACAGTAAATCCGTTTGATCGGATATAAAAAGCACCTGCCGGAACCTCTCCCATATACTTGACCCTTTCATCCCACTGTCCTTTGTTTTCCACAAATTCAATATTGCCGGAAAATTGTGCAAAGGATCCATGCGCAAGTAAGAAAAAAATAAATATGGAAATCAGTTTTTTATTCAAGGGTGGGTTTTTATCAAATTAACGAAAATATGCGACATCGTACATGAAAACTTATGTTAAGAAATCTTGCTCCAGGCTGTTTTTCCTGTTAAGGATCTCAGATAATCTTTTAATCTCAAATTTTCATCAGCAGAAAGATCGGGATCTTCTTCAAGCAATTGCAATACAATAGCCCTGGCCGATTCCAGCATGGGTCTGTCTTGGACTATGCTAGCCAACTTAAAGTTTAATTCACCACTTTGCCGGGTTCCTTCAATATCGCCCGGGCCTCTCATTTCAAGATCCTTTTCGGCAATTTCAAATCCGTTATTGGTTGACGTCATAATCTTAATCCGTTCTCTTGCTTCATGACTAAGTTTGTTCCCGGTAATCAATATACAATAACTTTTATCTGCACCCCTTCCTACCCTTCCTCTTAATTGATGTAATTGTGAGAGACCAAATTTTTCTGCGCTTTCAATAACCATCACGGTTGAATTGGGAACATTTACGCCGACTTCTATAACAGTTGTGGATACCATGATTTGTGTATCCTTATTTACGAATCGTTGCATATTCGTATTTTTTTGTACACTTTTTTGCTTACCATGCAACATACTGATCCAGAATTTTGGTTCGGGGAAATAGGCTTTCACATTTTCATAGCCTTGCATTAAATTTTCATAATCCAGTTTTTCACTTTCTTCTATCAATGGGAAAATTACATAAGCCTGTCGTCCTTTTTCTATTTCTGCACGAATAAAACTCATGACCTCCGACCGTTTATTATCAAACCGATGTACCGTGTTTATTGGTTTTCTTCCGGGAGGTAATTCATCGATAATACTATAATCCAAATCTCCATAGGCAGTCATGGCCAGCGTACGTGGAATGGGTGTTGCCGTCATTACCAATATATGAGGTGGTATGATTGCTTTTGCCCACAGCCTTGCCCGTTGAGCTACACCAAATCGATGCTGCTCATCGATGTTTACAAAACCTAAATTTTTAAACTGGACAGGATCTTCCAATACGGCATGTGTTCCTATTAAAATATTTATTTCACCTGTTTGCAGTGAAGCGAGTATTGATTTCCGTTCTTTGGTTTTTGTAGATCCGGTTAATAATGCAACCTTCAATGGCATGTCTTTTAACAAAGAGGTTAAGCTATCAAAATGTTGCTGAGAAAGGATTTCAGTCGGCGCCATCATACAACATTGAAATCCGTTATCGATTGCGATTAACATGCAAAGCAATGCAACAATAGTTTTTCCACTGCCAACATCTCCCTGCAACAACCGGTTCATTTGTCTACCCGTTGCGGTATCCTGCCTGATTTCTTTAATTACTTTTTTTTGTGCACCGGTTAATTCGAAAGGCAAATAATGATTATAAAAATTATTAAAATTTTCACCCACAGTACCAAACACAACTCCTTTTGAAAACCGGTGCCTTTGCAATTTTACTAATCCTAACCGAAGTTGAGCGATAAACAGTTCTTCGAATTTCAAGCGTCTCAATGCATTTTCGTAATGCTTAGTTGAATGAGGAAAATGAATTTGCCGGATAGCCTCATAACGGGGCAGTAACTTTAAATTGCCAACAATTTTTGCAGGTAATATTTCCCCGACTTCCCGTTCCGAAATTGCTGCTAACAACGTTTCTGTCAATTTCCCAATTTGTCTTCCACTTAATCCACGGGTTTTTAATTTTTCTGTGCTGGGATAAACCGGCTCCAGAAAACTTTTACCTTCGGATGCTGCTTCAGTAAATGGTTCAATTTCGGGATGAACAATTTGAGGCTTACCCTGAAAAAAACTAACCTTTCCAAATACAATGTATGATTGACCTTCTTGAAGCATTTTCTGTATCCATCCTGCACCTTGAAACCAAGCTAATTCCAGGCTCCCCGACCTGTCTCGAAGATGACCAACCAATCGTTTTGCTTTTTTATCACCCATCATTTCAATTGAAGACAAAACACCTGCAACCTGAATATAGTCGGTCTGATAATTGATATCGGCTATCAGATTGACCTGTGTCTTATCAATATGACGGTATGGAAAATGTTCGAGTAAATGCTGGAAAGTAAAAATGTTTAATTCCTTTTTCAGCAAATCAGCCTTTTGAGGTCCAACACCTTTCAGGTACTCTATCGGGTTTGATAATATGTTATTTACTGTTGAAATAATTTTATGTTTAAACAAAAATAAGTGAAAGCCTTTGTAGAAAAATAAATTTACTGCTTAAAAGAAATGTATGTCAACATCAATTTCAAAAAATTATTTTTCCTTTTATGAAACGCCTATTTTGCCTAGTTGTTAACATGGTTCTCTTTTTGATTAATTAACTTCATTCTCCATTAATTAAGTTAATTTACAAGTTGATTTAATACGTCTAACTCCCATGCCATTCACTTCCGATTTATTAAATATTGATTTTAACCTCCTTTATTACAAAGACATACTTTTAAGTTTATTAACAGCTTTTACGGTTTGCCTGTTAACCATTCCGGTTATTATTCGGTTTGCTAAAAAATTCAATTTACTGGATGTACCTAATTCAAGAAAATTGCATGCATCACCTATGCCCACATTAGGCGGTATAGCCATTTTTGCAGGGATGATGATTTCGCTGGTTAGCTGGTATCCTATTTTGCAAAACAGCTTGATGCATTATTTTTTCTTATCCGTTTTTATTTTATTCATCACAGGTATTTGGGATGACCTCAAAAATATTCCGGCCAGATATAAATTCCTCATTGAACTTGCCCTCGCATTTATTATTGCCTGGTCGGGTATACAAATTACTTCATTTGAAGGATTATTTTTTATTGGAGAAATTCCTGTTGTATTTCAATACCTGGTAACTATTATTTTAATTACCGGAATTACAAATGCATTTAATTTAATAGACGGTATCGATGGGCTGGCGGGCAGCCTGGGTTTTATGAGTTTGATTGGTTTAGGAATTTTTTTACACATTAGCGGCGACAGCTTTATGTCGATGATAAACTTTGCACTTGCCGGAAGTTTGCTGGCATTCCTTTATTTTAATTTCTCACCTGCCAGAATATTTATGGGCGATACCGGATCATTGGTTATTGGTTTTGTGATTGCTGTATCCTGTGTACGACTTATAAATTTTAATCAATCTGAATTAGCTCCAGCACTTTCCAATTCTATCGTTTTAAGTCTTGGTTTGGTAATGATCCCGGTCTTTGATATGATCCGTGTTATTGTTATACGAATTATAAAAGGGAAATCTCCTTTTACTGCAGATCAGAACCACGTTCATCATATCCTTCTTTCGAATGGATTCCCACATGAAAAAGTTACACGAAAAATATGTGTAGTTCACGGAGTTGTTTTGCTTGTTGTTTATTGGATGCAGGATCTTAAGATGGAATACAGTATGCTGATACTTTTTGTATTCTTACTGTTAGTTGTCGAGTTTTTTAAACGACATAAGCCAATTTCTTCTTAATCTAAAATTGGCAATTATGATAAATGCAAAAAAAGCATCGATTCATTTTATCTTTTCATGAATCCATGATTTTTTTTTAATACTTTACATAAACTATAATTGTATCTCCATTTATCATCATTCTAAAAAGATTCGTAAACTCAAGTTGTGTTAATTTAATGTCAAACCCATCAATCATATTAATCAACCTGTTGTTCTTTATTTTCATGGTTCAATGTTCCAATGCGGGTGACAAAATAAAGATTTCTGTAAAAGATACTACAATTACTAAAACTACTGCCATAACAAATCTTGTACTGGACAGTATGTATATTGAAAATTTTATCGCTCGTAATGTACCAGATGAAAAGTCGGCACAATTACTCCGCAATTTTTATGTTAGCCGAAATTATCAATATGCCTGGTTTCATGAGGACGGACTTGCTGAACAAACACTTTTATTCTGGAATCTGAGAAATCATTATTTGCAATTTTATAAAGACAGTGCTTTATTTAATATAGAGCTGAATGAACAAATGCAACGCTTAATCAATGGAGATAATGCATATATAACTCAGTTAAAAGATAAAAGATATATAGAACTTCAACTAACCCGGAATTTTTTTCAATATGCCCAATATGCCTACATGGGGAAAATAGAACCAGAAGAGTTGCAATGGTTTATTCCCCGAAAAAAATTAGATGTCATTGCACTATTAGATTCGCTTATCGGCACAAAAGGAAACAACCAGAAAAAATGGGAACCCATCAATGAACAATATTCTTTACTAAACAACTATTTGATAAAGTTAGCCGAAATTGAAAAAAAAGCTGGTTGGGGAATTCTGGATAAAAAAAAGATTTACAAAAAAGGGAACCAAGATTCCAGTATTCTGGATTTTAAAAAACGCCTTTTTATACTGGATTATTTAAAAAATATTGATAGCAGCATTGCTTATGACAATGCCATGGAATCGGCAGTAAAACTTGCACAACATAGTTTTGGATTTACAGAAAATGGCATTATAAACACTGCTTTGATTGAAGCGCTAAACATTCCGGTAAAAGATCGTATTCAACAGGTATTGATCAACATGGAACGGATGCGTTGGTTACCTGAAATACCGGATAAAATCATTTTGGTTGCAAATATTCCAGCGTTCAGATTGCATATAATCGAAAACAAAAAAGAAATGAGCAATATGAATATTGTTGTAGGAAAAGCAGCCACCAGCACAACCATCTTTACAGATATTCTGAAGTATATTGTATTTAGTCCATATTGGAATGTACCAGAATCAATCACAGTAAATGAAATATTACCTGGCATGAAAAAAGACATCCATTATTTATCATCAAAGAATATGGAAATTACCGGTTACAGTAACGGTATACCCATCATCCGGCAAAAACCAGGTGGAAGTAATTCTTTGGGCCTTGTTAAGTTTTTATTCCCCAATAGTTTTAATATTTATTTTCATGACACGCCTTCTAAATATCTTTTTAAAAAAGAAAAAAGAGCTTTTAGTCATGGATGTATCCGGCTGGAGAAACCATTTGAATTTGCACAATATCTTTTACGAAATGATACAGTATGGACATCAGAAAAAATAAAAGCAGCCATGCATAGTAATAAAGAAAAATGGGTTGCTCTTAAAACCCCAATCCCAGTTCTCATCACCTATTTCACTTCCTGGGTCGATAATAAAGGAATGCTCAATTTCCGGGATGACATCTATGGTCATGATGCTAAAATGAAGGAGCGATTATTTCAATGATTTTGACTTAATTAAATTTAAAAATAAATCATACAGTATTTACTATTTCTAAAAATACTGAACATCTATATTTTCTGTTTTTTAGTTGTACAAACTAGTGTTTATGATTACCCCATTCTATCTCAATACATACTCCAGCCATTAAAAACTGTTGATTTAATTGCCCCCATGTATAACTGTATTCAACAAAAGGCGAACATTTTGCATTTTCCAGAGTTATACCTGCACCCGAATTGAAGGACCAAAATTGTTTTGACTGTCTTTTACCGGTTTCCAGATTTTTCTCATTATCAGAATTATGACAGATGCCAGTTATTGGATAAAATATGATGTTTTTAAAGACATGAAAATTATAATGTGCGTTCAGATCAATATCCGTCGCAGAATGTTGTAAATCTTCTTCATGAACAACTCTGTGTATCGGAAAGAACTTATTCACTTCCAAACCACCAGATAGATGTTTTGTTAGATAATAATAACTACTTACACTTAACCCTGTATGTGATGTATGAATATTTCGGATAGATGCCAGATCAATACTTAATTTATTCTGGGAAAAACTTCTAAATGATAAAAGCAGCAAACTGATGCCGCCTATGCTGATTATTCGGATGAACGATTTCATTTTGCAAAGGAAGAATTGAATCTTGCTTTTGAAAATGATTTTTGCTTAATGCATACGTGACTTTTATCATGTTTTAATCAAAAAAGAAAAAGGATATAAGGCTTCACACCTGATACAGATTACTTTTCCATCCAATTTCAAAAACAATCGTCTTTTTCTAATCACTGTCTTCCAAATGAAAATGCTGATGATGCGCACCTGCAGCTATATGCAATACAAAACCAACTATGGCTGTATCCTTCAAGATATTTATCAATGCAATTTTTTTCATATCATATGAACCGGCATTAAGATAGTTAGGCAAATGGATTGTCAGGATAAACAGAATCAACAGGATCGCAAACACATAGCCTGTAAATTTTACATATTGGTTGGTTAAAAACGATAATCCTACAAGTATAAAAGCTGCTCCTACTATATATGCCCAGGTTATTCCACCAATCAATGAATTGGGAACATACAGCATCAGATCTCGTGGATTTGTAAAATGAAAATATCCAAAAAGAATAAGCACTATCGCCAACAAATAAATGGCTATACGGGATATGACATGGTATTGTTTCATTGTAAAATTTTTTAAAAGTTAGCATTATTAAACCGGTAAAAACATGATTTTCATTAGTCTAAATGTAATGTTTATCATTCAAGCTTACTATCGATGAATTTGAGAGCACATCGCCCAGTAAATTTATTTTTAAAAACTAATTCATCTGTACTTCTTTCTTATCACTTTCATTTCCCATACGGTCTACTGCAGTTACTATAATCTTGTTCAATTTTTGCTTGGAAGCACCGGTAACGGTCGTCCGAAATAACTCCATCGAACGGTCATTTTGATTGAGAATCTGGTAATGCCAGTTATCCCCGTATTGATAATATATCACATACCTGAATACATCTTTTTCATCCAGATGTTTCCAACTTATTTTCATTTTTTCGGTATGTGCTGTTATGAATACGGATGGGGCAGCAGGTGCCCGGTTATCGAGCCAGGGACTTGCAGGCACAAGGGCTTGCTTTTTATAAACGCCTTTCAACAATGTATCGGTCAGTTTTGAATTTTTGATTAGTGAAGAAATACTCCAATGCACTACGCCTTTGCTTAATGGCTGAATACCCCGGTCAATCATTATTTCGTTAATGATTTCATCTGTATTCTTATCCGTAGTATCTCGTCCTACGCTGATACCTGGCCAAAGATGACGGTTCATTTTATTTTCTTCGGCCCACCATCCCAGTAATACCGGGTAACTTTGCGCATAGCGGTTTACCGGCCAGTATAATTGGGGAGAAAAATAATCAACCCAACCTTTGTTCAACCAAAGACGGGCATCGGCATAAAGCTGATTATACTGATCGAATCCTTCGATGGATTCGGGATAACCCGGACGCCAGATTCCAAAAGGACTAAGCCCAAATTTCACCTCCGGCTTTTTGGCTTTTATATTTTTATACAATCTTTCAATCAATTGGTTTACGGCATCCCGACGCCAGTCGGCTCTGGATAGCTTTCCGCCAGCTTTTTGATATGCATTCCAGCTAAGATCATCCGGGAAATCGGCAGTTCCGTTATAAGATGGATACGGATAAAAATAATCGTCCATGTGAATGGCGTCAATATCATAACGGTTAACTATATCCATAACTACATCATTCGTAATATCCTGAACTTCCTTTTGGGCCGGATCCATCCACCAATAACCCTCCTGCAGTTTCATCACCAGTTCCGGACGTTTTTTGATGATGGACTGTTCACTGATATCTTTTGAATCTTTATGATGAGCCCTGTATGGATTTAGCCATACATGTAATTCCATTCCACGGTCATGTGCTTCTTTTACCCAGAATTCCAGCGGGTCGTAATATGGATCTGGAGCTTTGCCCTGCTTACCTGTTAGAAAATAGGACCATGGCTCCAACTCACTTTTATACAGGGCATCTGCCTGTGGCCGAATTTGCAGGATCGCTGCATTGAAATGATTTTTTTGCAAAAAATCAAGCAATACAATGGCTTCCTCTTTTTGATTTTCGGTAGAAAGCCCGGGCTTACTGGGCCAGTTAATATTTGCAACCGATGCTATCCATGCAGCACGGAATTCCTGCATAACCTTTGGAAAAGAATTACTTGTTTCAACAGATAGCTTCTTTGTACCGACACAGGATTGCATTGCAACAAAGCAAAATACTATGATAACATTTAAAAATCTATGACGCATAAGAGTTTGAATTTATAAAAACACAGTAATTTATTTTAAAGTTAGTATAAAATACAGTTCACTTCTTATAATTTGAACTTCGTGAACATTTTACAACTTATTATTTTAATTAGCTATACTCAAGTTCAAATAATCGAAACTTGTCGTGTTAATTT
>JAYWCV010000072.1:0-13145 GCA_043780275.1 Chitinophagaceae bacterium | reverse complement strand
TTCAACAATAACGTATACCAACAGCAATGGCTGTCAACAAACAGCAACTGTTACTGTAAATGCCTTACCAACAATAACAGGCATATTAAGTGTTTGTGCTGGTTTAACTACGCAATTATCAGGTTCAGGTTCTCCGGCTACAGTTACTCCATGGGTGTCTTCAAACACTGGTGTTGCTACAGTATCAGCTACGGGATTGGTAACAGGAGTTGCAGCAGGAACTGCAACAATAACTTATACCAACAGCAATGGCTGTCAACAAACAGCAACTGTTACTGTAAATGCGTTACCAACAATAACAGGCACATTAAGTGTATGTGCTGGTTCAACTACACAATTATCAGGTTCAGGTTCCCCAGCTGGAGTTACTCCGTGGGTCTCTTCAAATACCAATGTTGCTACGGTATCAAATACAGGATTGGTAACAGGAGTTGCAGCAGGAACTGCAACAATAACTTATACCAACATTAATGGCTGTCAACAAACAGCAACTGTTACTGTAAATGCTTTACCTGCTGCAACGATTACTGCAGGAGGACCAATTACGTTCTGTAATGGTGGTTCGGTAACACTGACAGCATCTGCAGGAAGCTCCTGGCTCTGGAGTTCAGGTGCTGTTACACAATCAATCAATGTAACAAGCAGTGGCTCATTTAGTGTCACAGTAAAAAATGCAAATAATTGTTCTGCAACTTCAGCAACAACTACTGTAATAGTAAATCCATTACCAAATGCCGATGCCGGCCCTGATAAAGCAATGGATTTTGGAACACTTCCAAAATTAAAAGGACTTTCTTCTACTTCCGGTGTAAGTTTCAGTTGGGTTGCTTCAAATGGAGGAAATATCAGTGCAGGAGCAAATACAGATGAAATAACGGTTACTGCTGCGGGCACCTATACACTTACGGTTACTAATAATGCTACAGGTTGCATTTCATCAGACATTGCTTTAGTTACAGCCAAATCAAACAAACTGATAGGATCTGAACTGCAATCAGTTTTTGAAACAAATCCTAGCTCTTCTCCATTTTTTATTATTTCTGACGGTTATATCATGATAGATATCATTGTAAAAATTGGTAACAAAAATGAGGTGCTGAATCTTTTGAGGACCACTGAATATGGGTTAAGAAATGATATTACAAATGGTGAACAGGAAGAGGTTATCATTACCGGGGAATATCCAATTGTTAATTTAAATAAGCTCAATTTTTTAACCAATATTATCAATTATTGCAGGCCATATTATGAACCTATTAATAAGGTAGGACTTGTAAATTCTGCAGGGGATACCTCCATGCGTTCTCATTTTGTAAGAAGTGGATATCGGTTGAATGGTGATGGGGTTAAAGTGGGAATCATTTCAGATAGTTATAATACTATTTTAAGTGCAACAACTAGAACACTGCCTCTACAGCCTATTACCGATCCGCCCAATCCTATTCTACAGACATTTACAACCAATGTGGCTTCTACGGATGTTACCAATGGCGATCTTCCCGGTGCTGGGAATCCAAATGGGTTTACGAAGCCGGTTGTGGTAGTACAGGATTTTCCGATCAAACGTTCGGATGAAGGAAGGGCCATGGCACAAATTGTTCATGATGTAGCGCCGGGTGCAGAGCTCTTTTTCCGTACTGGATTTTTCACTGCAGGCGATTTTGCAAAAGGCATTATCCAGTTAAAAGATCTTGGATGTAAAGTTATTGTGGATGATATATCATATATAACAGAACCTTTTTTGAAAGACGGTATTGTGGCAAAAGCAGTAGATGCTGCCAAGGCTGCAGGTGTTACGTATGTTTCAGCTGCCGGAAATTTTGCCAACAGGTCTTATGAAGATGATTTCAGACCTGTAGATGCCTCCTCCCTCACTGGGTTTTCCGGTAAAAAAGCCCATAATTTTTCGGGAACAGGTGATCTGTTCCAGCAAGTAAGACTTACTCCTGGTAATTATACCATTGTGTTTCAATGGGTAGATGATATTTATTCATTAGATGGTAATTCTCTTGCAGGTACAAAATATGATATGGATATTTATCTCACGCCAAATACAGACGGTACCGGACTTATTGGATTTAACAGGGATAATAGGAATGGAGATCCAATTGAAATCATGCCTTTTACGATTTCGGGCACTAACCCGGTTGATTATAATATTCTGATTGTAAACGATACGGAAACCGGCAATCCGGTCAGGTTAAAATATATAGTTTACCGTGGTGGAATACAGATTATGGAATATAATGTGGGTACTTCAACATTGGTAGGGCAGGGTAATGCAGCTGGTGCTATTGCAGTTGGTGCTGCACGTTTTAACCATATTCCGGGGCATCCGCTTTTACCCGCGGCATTATCAGCCATTACCAAGCCGCAGTTGGAAACTTTTTCATCTATAGGTGGTACTAAAGTTTTTAATAGTGCCAATCCTGAAGGAATTGTAAGAAGGAAACCAGAACTGGTAGGGCCGGATGGTGGTAACACTACGGTGAAGCTGGGACAGGATTATCCTAACAATGCATTGGATGGTTATTCCAATTTCTTTGGCACTTCGGCTGCGGCTCCGCATGTAGCTGCTGCAGCAGCATTGATAATACAGGGCAAGAAAAATTTCCTGGATCAGAATCCATCTCTTGCTACACCAGATGAATTAAAATCTTTATTGAAAGCAACTGCAACAGATATGGATGTAGTTGGTTTTGATTATAATTCCGGTAATGGATTGGTGGATGTAGATTCTGCTATGCGGACATTTGCTGCACCGAGAGCCTTTCTGATTGATAAGATTATACCAGTAGGTGTAATTCCGTGCAGTGCTGCATTTACACTTACTATTACCGGTGAAAACTTCAGCAGCAACACCGTTGTTTATGTTGGTAATACAATTGTAACACCAACCTTCATCAGTAAAAATGAAGTAAAGGTTTTAATTAGCACCTGTGAAGGGAATCCTGAAATCAGGACTTATACGCCACCAAAAGTAGGTGCCAATGGAACCGATGGCGGATATTCAAACAGTCTTTATTTCTTTGATGCAAGTATTGTAGTAAGTGCAGTACCTAAGATAAAAAAGTATGGAGAAACGCTGACCACACTCGATACAATAATTACAATAAATGGTAAACTATTGAAGGATACTACCCTGACTTTAGCAAACATCGGATTGGCTAGCATGACATTGACAACCGCTGCCACTACAAATAGTAGTGTGGGAACTTATGTTATAACTCCTGCAAGAGTTTTTGAACCCACTAATCCTGCTGATGTTGCATTAACTAAAAAATATAATTACAAGTTTAACAACTCAACTGTAACCATAGCAAAAATGCCGTTAAAGGTTACGCCGAATAATAAAACAGTGACCTTCGGGCAACATATCGGTGATATTACTTTTAACTATGAATTTAATCAGGCAAATGTGTCAAATGTATCTGCATTGACTAATGAGATAAAATTGCATCATGATGATTTCCTTCCAAAAAATGCATTGGCTGTGGTAAAGGATTTCTCAAAAACCCAGGCCAATAGTTCTACATTGACCAACACGGACCTGTTAAACCTGAACATGATGACAAGCTTTAATGCTGTCAAAAATTCCAGGAAATTTAAATTAGAAAACGGTAAGCTTGTACCACTTACAGATCTCAATTCAATAAATGTTCAATACCTCGTGGATGTTGCTTCCGAATCACTTTTTGAGTATAAGATTGATCCTACTAAAACAAAATTGTACAATGTTTTTCCTGGAGTGAATTCAAAAGGATTATTGGGTGAATCGCATTTGGTAAACAATCAAACCGGAACAGTTTATGTAAATGGTTCACTGGTACAAATGGTCAATGGGTCATTGGTACAAATGGTCAACGGACAACTGGTTCCCATGATCAACGGATCATTGGTGCAAATGGTGAATGGTCAACTATCTCCTACATCTAATGGCTCATTAGTACAAATGGTCAATGGTCAACTGGTACAACTTGTCAATGGCGAATTTCAAGCAATTGCTAATGGTCAGTTGGTATCAATGGTCAATGGCTCTCTGGTACAAATGGTGAACGGACAGTTGGATGCTATAATAAATGGTCAGTTGGTATCAATGGTCAATGGGCAGTTAGTACAAATGGTAAACGGTCAACTGGTCCCTATTATAAACGGTCAGTTGGTAGCAATGGTCAATGGACAGTTGGTGCAGATGGTGAATGGACAAGAGGTCCCAATTATAAACGGACAGTTGGTGCAAATGGTGAATGGTCAATTGGTTTCAATGGTAAATGGATCCCTTGTACAGATGGTAAACGGTTCATTAGTTCAAATGGTCAATGGTTCATTGGTTCAAATGGTGAATGGTCAATTGGTTCAGATGGTAAACAGCAATACCATTGGCGCCGGTGCAGCCGGTAATAATACTGCCGTGATCATTGATCAGTCTGATGCCATACCAGCCCCCCAATTCAATTGGTTGGGAGCCATGTTCGGAATCAATATGATTACCGGACTGGATGCCGGACAACAAACATTGATTCCGGGTGTATTGGTGAATGCTAATTTTGACATCACTTATGGTTTGGGAACGGTCAGCATCGAAAAATCTAATGTGGTCATCACGCCGGATGCCAATCAAAATAAAATATATGGTGATGCAGATCCGGCATTCACATTTACAAACAATGCAGGATTGACGGCAGCAGATTTCACAAGTACCCTTAGCCGTACTACAGGTAATAATGCAGGCACTTATGCATATACTTTAAGTAATTTATCTGCAGGGCCGAATTATGTTTTAAGCCTTTCATCTGATGTGCCGGTTTCTACATTTGCAATTACAGCCCGACCAATCATTATTACTCCAACTGCAAACCAATCAAAAGTATATGGAAGTGCAAATCCAGTGTACAGCTATACTGCCAGCGAAACATTAATCAGTGGTGATTCATTTACAGGAGTATTGGGTAGGGATGCTGGAGAAACGGTAGCAAGTAGTCCGTATGCATATAACCTAGGTAGTTTATCGGCCGGGACAAATTATAGTTTAAGCCTTTCTACTACAACGCCAGTTTCAAGATTTGCAATTACAGCCAGGCCAATCACCGTTACTCCGAATGCTGGTCAGAGTAAACTATTTGGAGGATCAGATCCGGTATCATTCAGCTATAACTTTACTCCAACATTGGCAACAGGCGATAACTTTAGTGGTTTGCTGGCCAGAGATGCGGGAGAGAATATAGGCTTATATAATATTACTCAGGGCACATTAGGTTTGAGCAATAACTATACTTTATCATTTACAACCGGCGTAAAGTTTGAGATTAAATCTAACCCATGCATATTAACACACAGTGCATTTAAGAGTTTTAATAACACACCTCTTACTCCTGTTAGTTTATGGGTTAATATGACAACCAAGGTTAGTGGTCAACTTTCTGTACTTGGAGATTTTCTCTTATTCAAAACAGGTAGCATTACCTTTAATAATATAAATTCCTCTTTAACCGTTAATACCCTTCCTATGCCAAGCGGTAAGGTTGTTGCAGATAATTCAGTAACTAAACCAGTTACAAATTTTGACGAAACGAATAATATATGGATCACGAAAGTTCCGGTGGGTTATAGCAGTACTTCAGATATTTTTGTAACCGGAGTTATTGTTCATTCAAATACCGGATTTGTGAAGGCGAATGGAAACAGCAACACGGTTATGAAAGGAGCTTTCTATTCTAACAAAACTTTTAGTGATCAGTGGACTTATGGTATTGCTGCTTATCAGCCATTTAACTACTCTTCTATTGCTGCTTCTGGAGATGTAGCATCCATTAATGGTGACTATCGGGCAGGAACACCTATTCCGCAAATTCCAAATTATATAGGTGGCGGAAATAGTTATTCAGGAAGTTCCAGTTCTTTCGATAATTATACGTCATGTTACCTTGCAAATATTGCCGGTAGGGCAAATAATTCCCGAATCATGCAAGCTGAGCAGGTTGATATTTCTGCTATAAAAGAATTGATGATTTTTCCAAATCCGGCAACAGAAACTATTACCGTATCATTTGTTGCATCACAAACCGGTAGTTCTAAAATAGTTTTATATTCTTTGGATGGCAGAAAAGTAATAGAAATGAACAATGGTGTGTACGAAGCAGGTAAAACTTATCTGAAACAAATAAATGTTCGGAATCTGGTAAATGGGGTATACCTTCTTCAAATTTGGAATGGTATAAGTTTTATTAATAATAAAGTCGTCATTAGTCATTAATTTTATGATGTAAGATGGTTTAGTGAAATATATATTATTATGAAAAAGAGACTACTGTTAGTACTGTTATTTATTATCAGTTTCTCTTTTATGGCCGATTCGCAACCATCGGACAAACCGGCTACCTGGCAGACAGCAGATACTGCTATGATAAACAGTTTGCTGAATCAGAGCAAGGAGATGTTCGGTGAGTCACCCGAGAGAGCAGTGATTCTGGCTCAACAGGCTAAAGATTTAGCAGAAAAAGTGGGCTTTACCGAAGGGTTGGCTTATGCCTATAAGAATATAGGATTGGGCTACTATTTTCAGGGAAAGAATATAGAAACACTGGATAACTGGAATCAGTCTTTGAAAATATTTGAAAGCCTCGAAGACCAGATTGGAGTTTCCAACCTGCTCAATAATATAAGTGCTATTTATACCGACCAGGGTGCTATTGAAAAGGGTTTGGGATATGCACTTAAATCCCTGGAAATTTCAGAAAAAACAGGCGACAAGCTACGCATACTTTCTGCTTTGAATAGTTTAGGTTCTATTTATTATAATAAAAGTGAAGGAGCCATTGATGATAATAAAAAAGAAAATAGCGAAAAAGCACTTCAATATCTTTTAAGGGCTCTCCCTTTATGTGAAGAATTAGGGAATAATGAGTCATTAGGAATCATCAGTGAAAATATCGGAGAGATTTTTTTCGAAAAAGGGAATGATAAAGAGGCGATAACCTATTTTAATAAGTCTTTGAAGGCGTTGGGTAATACGGTAAACAGTTCATTTGCTCTGAATGGTATTGGAAAACTTTATTTGAAGGAAGGGGATATCAGACAAGCATTAATTTATCACAATAAGGCATTGGCGATTGCCGAAAAATTTAGCAATAAGCTTCATATGGTCCGGTCGCTACAAGGTATTGGTAATGTATATATCAATCAAAAAAATTATACTTCCGCACTGAATTATTTTTCTAAGGCCAGTACTATTGCAGAAGAAATAAAAGCGGTTCCAAGTCAGAAAGATCTATATCAGGAAATGGCCATTGCATATTCGAAAAATGGTGATTTTAAAAAAGCGTTTAAATACCAATCACTTTTTTCGAATATTAAAGACACCCTATACAATATAGAAACCGATAAGAAGTTAGGAAGCATTCAGTTCGATTTCGATATGCAAAAAAAGCAAGGAGAAATAAATCTTTTGACAAAAGATAAGGACCTGGCTGATCTGAAATTAAAAAGACAAAAATTTGCAAAAAATACTTTCATGGTTGGGTTGGTCCTGGTATTTTTGATTGCATTGCTTATTTACCGCAACTACCGGATTAAAGTAAAAACACATAAAATTCTGGATCAGCAAAAAAATGAAATTGAAGGATTATTACATAATATTCTTCCGGTTGCCGTAGCAAAAGAATTACAAACGAATGGACATGCAGTATCCAGAAATTATGAATCCGTTTCCGTTTTGTTTACCGACTTTAAAGGATTTACGGCAATAGCCGATAAGATGACTCCACAGGATCTTGTGGAAGAACTGAATATATGTTTTATGGCTTTTGATGAAATTATTGAAAAATATCAATTGGAGAAGATAAAGACTATCGGGGATTCTTATATGTGTGCAGGTGGAATTCCTACCACGAATACACATCATGTAGATGACATGATAAATGCCAGTATAGAGATACGGGATTTCACTAAAAATTATAATAAGAAAAGAAAAGAAGCCGGTTTCGAACCTTGGGAATTACGCATAGGCATTCATGTGGGTCCGGTTGTAGCCGGTGTAGTGGGAAAGAAAAAATATGCGTACGATATTTGGGGTAGTACGGTGAATATTGCCAGCAGAATGGAAAGTAATGGAATGCCGGGACAAATAAATATCTCTTCATCCGTATATCAGTTGATAAAAGATAAATATACCTGTATTCACCGGGGGAAAATACATGCCAAGAATATCGGGGAGATTGATATGTATTTTATCGAAACGGAAAACGGTATGAACGGCAAAGAAAACCTGGTGGACCAATTTGAAATAGATGCCAGATTAAGTTAGCATAACGGTGATAAGGAAGACCAGTTATCATCATTTTTTTTCTACAAATTGATTTTCAAAAACAGATCCTGATTGGGTGATCTTATTTTTAAAAATACGATGCGAAGCCCGGACGATATCTTGGTAATGAATTAATGTCTTCCCGGAATTCGAATTGGAAAAAAAATTTCCTTTAATCATTGAATGCTGTGTGCCATATAAATAAATAAGTGCATCTGCATTGGTTGTATTGCAGTCAATAATTTTATTGTTAGCAATAACCAAATCAGGGCCCATCGTACTTTCATCGTTTCCGGTACGAAGCATGCCAAGTATTTGACCGTTATTTTTACTAATCCGGTTATTGGTAATGATTAATTTTTCTACATTATAATATCCTTTTTTGTCAATCTCATTCATGAAGTTGAATAAGGTTCCGGCATTATTTGTAAACAAATTTTTATCAATTGTTATACAATCTGCAACGCTTGTTTTTGCAGCATGGATAAAGTTGCCGTTGTTGTTTGAGAATTTACTTTGGGTAATAGTTATATTGGTATGATTGCTTGATGCAGAGCTATCAGTAGTAATAAAGCTTTGCGTTCTGAGTCCGGAAAGATCCAGGTTCAATTTATCAATGGTAAGGGAACTACCCGCAGAAACTAAAAGAAGGAATAATTTATCAGAAGAAAGAAAAGAAAACTTTATTGCCTTTTTATTACTTGAACTTAGCTTAATGTCTGCATGAATAATAAGGGGTTTGTTAAAATGGTAGTTCGTACCGGTTAGGGAGATGTTTAGTACAACATCTTTATTTCCGGAAATTTGTTCTATCAACTCTTCAGCATTTTTGCAGCTCACATTGATATGTTTTTTAATCAATACTAAATTTTTAGGATCAAGCCAGGTTGCGCCGCATTTCGAGATTGCATTGTTTTCTATTTGTGTCAAAAGTTTATTGTCCGAAAATCCGGTTTTATTTTCTAGCCCATTTGTTAATCTTTTAAAACTTGCTTTAAGAAGCGAATCATTTATTGCCGAAGAATTTGAAGAAATATAGGGTATGGAAATATTGCCTGTATTTTGAGTAACTATGTTTGACTTGATAAAGCCACTCATCAGTTTTTGTTGAATGTTTGTGCTCACTGAATTCCCGGAAAAATTGATCTTGCTGATATCGTCAAATACTTTGTAGATAAGGCTGTCAGTAGTGTTGTAAAAAATATTGTTTATGAAATGAACATTAGATGGAGCCTGGGATCTTTCAGTATCACTGCCTTCGCAAAGGGTGAATGGAGTACATTCGTAAAAGCTGTTATTGGCTATCACTGCATCAGTTACAGCAACATATCTGTTAGCCGGTGAGTTTGGTACTCCGTTCATTACAGAAAGTGGTGATCTGAAATCAACACCACGGCATTTGTAAAACAGATTGTTTACCACCCACTGTCCTTTATTGATAATGCGAACTCCACCGGTTCCTTTTTTACCGTTACCTAAAAAAATATTGTTTTCAACTGTGTTGAAATTTCCATGTCTGAGTACCACGGCTCCCTGGCATTCTTTAAACAAATTATTGCGAATAAGATTACTGCCTGATTTTATGGAAATGATTTCGGTTTCACCATCGCAATGTTCAAAGAAATTATCTACTATTTGTGTGTTGGAGTTGAACTCACAATGTTCAGATACACCTACTCTTATTATTTCACCCGAGTTGGAAGCCAGCGGAATCCGTAAACCAAAATAATTATTATTGATACGATGAAAATTTTCCCTGCTCCTTTCATCATCTAATATAACTGCCATCAACACACCCATGTTTTTTTTGTTTATGAAACTGCAATGGTCAATCTGGTTATGTTTTCCGTATAAAGCAACCCAGTAATTTTCATCTAGCCTTTTGGGGTTATTAAAGTCATTGATTGCCGTATTGGTGATACGGCAATAATTGGCTATTTGATTGGCATCGATCCTGAATTTCAGGATGGCATCGTTTCCTGCATATCCATTGGTGAAATAGAGTCCGTCTACAACAATGTAATCGCCGCCCAGCCTAAGTCCTGACTTACCGGTAATTATCACTTTGCCTTGAGTTTGAGCCTTTAGTATGATCGGGTTTTCTGCTGTTCCTTTACAATTCAAGGAGATCAGTATGTTTTTCCATTCTCCGTTTTGCATGATAATGATGTCTCCGGGTTTAGCTTCATTGTTTGCTTTTATTAATTCTTTTTCTGTCTTAACAATAATGGTGGTTGCCGAAACACTAATAGTAAAAAGGAAACTGGATAGTATCATGGATAATCTTAACATAGATTAGTTGATTTTGGGATTACGTTGGGAAGAAGCTCGGATAATTAATTTTGGTTTCAGAACAATTTCTTCCAATTCAATATTTTCTGATCGATGCATGGTTTCGATAAAAAGTTTGGCAGCCGCTTTCCCCAATTCAAAGGATGGTTGCGATACACTTGATATTTCGGGGGTTACCAAACTGGTGACAGGTTCATTATTAAAACCAACCAAACCAATATCTTTCGGCATATTCAAACCTTTCTTTTTTATAGCCAGCATGGCACCAATTGCCATTCGGTCACTGATAGTAAATATGGCATCAGGTCTTTTTTTCATCGATAATAATTCTTCGGTCGCAAAAAAAGCATAGTCTTGATTAAAGTCGCAATGCATGATAAGATGTGGGTCGACTTTAATTTTATTTTTTTCCAGGGCTTTGATATATCCCTGTAACCGAGCATTACTGATGCCTAAATTCTTAGGGCCAGCTAAGATGGCAATTCGTTTATATCCCTGTTCTATCAAGTGTTCTGTAGCCTGAAAGCCGCCGTCTTCATTATCTATTCTTACGCCGGAAACATTCAGTTCTGGCGTTACTCGGTCAAACACCACCATGGGTATTTCTTTTTCCTGAATTTTTTTAAAATGATCAAATATTTTTGTTTCACTGGAAACAGAAATAATAAATCCATCAACCAAACTTTCCAGTAATCTTTTGGTATTGACAATTTCCCGACCAAATGATTCGTTACTTTGGCATACCATAACTGTATAACCGGCTTCCAGGGCAACTTCGTCAATACCTTTTACCATGGTGGCTAATACATAATCCAGATTAGGTACAATTACACCAATAGTATGTGTTTGTTTTTTTCGAAGGCTGATTGCTAATTGATTTGGTTGATAATTCAACTCCTCGGATAATGCATGTACAGTTTTTTTAGTTTCACTATTTACATCCGAGGCATTTCTTAATGCTCGGGAAACAGTTGAAATGGATATGTTCAATTGCCGGGCGATATCTTTTATGGTAGGAGGCTTACTCATTTATTTTTTATAGTGCGTAGTAAAGCTAACCGAAATTTACTTTCGAGAATACCGGCAACGTTGCCGGTAACGTTATCGGAGTCATTAATTTAGATATTGTCTAATAATTAAACACGGATGGTTAAAATAAATCTAATAATGCAAATCATTAATAGATAATATACAATCACTTTAAAATCATTTAATTTGTTTATTAGGCATACCATTATCAAATATTAGGATTGCAATTAGATATTGTAGCAGTTTTTTGGCTTTTACAATTATATGATAAGCATGATTTTTTAAGATTCAATAATTCATAAATAAACAAAAATGACCTATTCAATGAAAGGTAAAGTAGCTATCGTTACTGGGGGTGCCAGAGATATCGGTCGTCAGGCTTCTTTAAAACTAGCTGCGTCGGGTGCAAAGGTTTGTGTAAATTATTTTCAAAATAAAGAGCAGGCCGACGAAACAATTAAAATGATAACGGATGCTGGTGGTGAAGCTATCGCAGTTTATGGTGATATGACTAAATCGGCAGATGTAAAACAAGTAGTGGATGCATGTATCGCTGCATATGGTAATACAATTCATGTTTTGGTAAATGTAGCAGGTGGATTAATGGGCAGAAAGCCCTTGGCCGAATTGGATGAAGAATTTTGGGATGCTGTTATGAATGTAAATCTTAAATCGGTTTACCTCGTTACCAGGGCAGTTGTACCATATATGACTGAAGGAGCAGCAATCGTAAACTTTTCATCACAGGCTTCTAGAGATGGTGGAGGTGGGGGTGCATCCGCATATGCAGCTGCAAAAGGTGGGGTGTTGACTTTTACCAGAGGTATGGCTAAAGAGTTGGGCCCAAAAGGAATACGTGTAAACTGTATTTCTCCGGGAATGATCAATACTACTTTTCATGATACATTCACAAAATCGGAAATAAGAACAAATGTTGCTGCGGCTACACCATTAAGAAGAGAGGGCAAAGCAGAAGAAGTTGGAGATTTGGTTTTGTATTTAGCAAGCGATTCATCCTCTTTCATCAATGGAGAGAGTGTGGAAATTAATGGCGGAACTTATTTTGCATAAACCATTACTTACCAAGAGCTGTTTTGCTTGCAAAGAATAAAATTAAACGATTGCTTAAGATGATTAGATTTTTAAATATGCTTTGCCTGTTGATTTTGCCCATGCTTTTAATTGCACAACACCCCAATACTTTTTTTACTAAAAAGGAAGCGGCAGAAGTCAAAATAAATCTTACTAAATATCCATTACTTAAACAATCGTTTAGTGATATAAAAAAAGAGGTGGATCAATGGATTGGAAAAGATGTTGATGTTCCATTTCCAAAAGATCCTGCTGGAGGTTATACACACGATAAGCATAAGGCGAATTATACCTTGATGTTTAACAGTGGAATTTTATATAACCTTACCGGGGAAGCAAAATATGCGACACTCGTCAAAAAAATGATGCTTCAATATGCGGTATTAAATCCAACATTAAAAAATCATCCGCAAGCAACAAGCAGTTCACC
>JAYWCV010000071.1:0-7350 GCA_043780275.1 Chitinophagaceae bacterium | reverse complement strand
CCATCGCCATGTAAAGAGAAAACAAGATTCGGGTCGTTATTTAATTTTTTTGTCAAAGCTGCACCACTGGCCACACTTAATCCCTGGCCAAGCGAACCGGATGCAATACGGATTCCGGGCAAATGTTCGTGTGTAGCAGGATGTCCCTGAAGGCGTGAATTTATTTTCCGGAAAGTGTTTAATTCCGCTATGTCAAAGTATCCGGCACGGGCAAGAGTAGGGTAATAAATTGGAGTGATATGACCATTCGAAAGGAAAAAGAGGTCTTCTCCTTTTCCATCCATCGAAAATTTCGGGTCATGTTTCATTATATGGAAAAACAATGCAGTGAAAAAATCAGTACAACCTAATGAACCACCAGGGTGACCACTGTTAACAGCATGTACCATTCGTACAATGTCTCTTCTTAATTGGCTGGCTATTTCTTTTAATGTAGGCATATTAGTATGTAAAGGGTTAAACTTTTTGTATTTTGTTCTTTCAAAAAACAAATGAATGCAAAAGTGCATTTTTTTTCTGTTATCTGAAATGAAAATGATCTTTATATCGATTTTAATAAATTACTCTATAGAACAAATTAGAATAAAATTATATTTTAAACATTTTTGAAACTATTTTTACAACCAAAACCTATTGAATGCTAGATATTTTATTGACAAGTTCCGTTTCATTCATCGTTACATTTTTAGCTATTCCCATTGTCATTCAGATTGCAGAATCTAAAAAATTGTATGATGTTCCGGACAATAGAAAGATTCATACAGGTCTCGTACCTTCATTAGGTGGAATTGCCATTTTCGCCGGATTTATTTTTACTGCGCTATTATCTATATCTTCTTTTACAAATCCCGAATTTCAATATTTTTTTGCTGCAGCTGTGGTCATTTTTTTCATAGGCCTGAAAGATGATCTTATTTTACTTTCTGCAACCAAAAAATTTATCGGCCAGGTTGTAGCAGCTTCAATTCTTATTCATTTAGGAGGGATAAATATTACCAGTATGCATGGGTTATTCGGTATACATGAAATTCCACAAGCTTTTAGTCTTGCCTTTTCTTATCTCACAATTATTGTCATCATCAACTCGTTTAATTTAATAGATGGGGTTGATGGATTGGCCGGGAGTTTAGGTTTAATGACTATGCTGGTATTGGGAATTTATTTTTTTTCAAATGATATGCTTGCCTATTCTTTGTTGGCTTTTGGTATGACGGGTAGCCTGGTTGCTTTCTTAATTTTCAATCATCAACCGGCTAAAATATTTATGGGTGATTCGGGATCATTATTACTTGGATTGGTCAATTCAATTTTGGTATTAAAGTTTATTTCTGTTGCAGATACTGCTGAAGTGGTATATCGGGTTGATTCTGCAGTAGCAGTAGGTTTTTCCATTTTAATGGTTCCACTTTTTGATACATTACGGGTCTTTACTATCCGGATTTTCAATGGCAGATCGCCATTTACCCCCGATCGAAATCATATTCATCATTTATTTTTGGATTTAGGTTTAAGTCATAGTGTGGTTACCGTATTATGTGTCCTTATTAACATGATGTTTATTGCAATAGCTTATTATGGTTCTATTATCGGACCGACAAGAATTATTGCAGTAATGCTGGCAATAGCATTTTCTGGTATTGGAATCCTGTATTACAGAAAATCTAAAATGACAATTTTTGCTGATAAAGAGATTAATGAAGAATTTAAAATCGAAAAAAAACTGTCTTCAAAAGTGGTTACTTTCTCTAAAGAAAGTTCAGTTGTTGAACAGAAATAACCGGATAAGAACTTCGTAAAAATAAAAATGCACTAATAATTTCTGTCGTTTTATTAGTTTTGCTTGCATTAAAATCAATAAATTTTATGTCAGAAGAAATTTCATTAGTACATGAAATGGCGGAAGATTCCATGAATAAAGCCATTACCCATCTGGAAGCAGAATTGGGAAAAATCAGAGCCGGCAAAGCAAATCCGCAAATGCTCGACGGAATTTTTGTAGATTATTATGGTGCTTCAACGGCTATCAGCCAAGTATCTAATATCAGTACCTTGGATGCAAGAACTTTAAGTATTCAACCTTGGGAGAAAAACATGTTGCAACCTATCGAAAGGGCCATTATGGCTTCCAATATTGGGTTGACCCCACAAAATGATGGTATTCTCATTCGTATTTATTTACCACCCATGACCGAAGAAAGAAGAAAGGAATTGGTAAAAAGATGCCATGCTGAAGGAGAACATTCCAGAGTGTCGATAAGAAGTATCCGTCGCGATGCGATAGAACAAATTAAAAAATTGCAAAAAGATGGATTAAGCGAGGATATAGCAAAAGATTCGGAAGATGCTATCCAGGTATTAACAGATAAATTTATTGCCCAGATAGAAAATCATTTGACTTTTAAAGACAAAGAAATTATGAGCATATAGCTTTACATAAAGTTAGAGTGAAAGAGCAGTGTTTATCCTTGCTCTTTTATTTTGCGGTTAGCCAGATAAACACCAATTAATATTATTCCCAGGCATGCAATCTGAATAAGACTTATTTTTTCGGCATAAACAAAACCCCAGAAAAGTGCAATAAACGGAATGCCATACGTTACAAGCGATGCAAAAATTCCACCGGCTCTTTTTACCAATACATAAAATAAAGCAGTTGCAATAGCACTTCCCATAACGCCCAAAATTATGGAGGTAATAACAGCATGTAAAACCACCGGATCGGCAATTGGAATGGAGAGGATGTTTGATTTATAAAGTACAATGGCTGTTGGAATAGTCATAAATGCCAATGAAACTGTAGCTATATAAAACGGATTTTCTTTGTTTAAATAAAGCGAAACCAAGTTTACATTTAAGCCATAAAAAATAGTTGCGAGTAAGATTAAACCGGCATATCCCAGATTATCGAAACGGATACCTCCTTTGGATAAGGATAATAATGAAAGTCCCAAAAACCCAATGACTATACCAAGCACTTGCCGTGAATTTACTTTCAGCTTAAAAAATGAAACACCTATAACCACCACACAAAGTGGTGTTAGAGAATTAAGTATTCCTGCCAATGCGCTATCCATGTTTCTTGAAATAGCTTCAGCAAAAAGGAAAGCTGGTAAAAGGTTTCCAAAAACACCCGATAAAATAATAATGAGTAATTTATTTTTTGGAATTTTTGATAAATGAAATAAAGCAAAAGGAACAAAAATAATTCCAGCCGAAAAAATACGGACAGCAGCTATTTGAACGGCAGACAATCCATCCTTACTTATCTTCATTAAAATAAAAGAACTACCCCAAATAAATGATAGTACAATAAAAATCCCCCAATTAATCAGTTTATTCCGGCTCATCTTTAAAATTCGGGCAAATATCCATAAAGCTTTGGAGACCGAAACATTTATTTAAATTGTAAGTTCAAAACAAATGGTATGAACAAAATTATCCTTTCAGAAATTTCAACAAAAGCTGCGGCAGATTTAGATAAATCGAGTATAAAGAAGCAAACAAAAAAGATGCTTGAAGAGTTAGATGATTTGCAGAACCTGCTATATGCAGAATCGAAATATTCTGTTTTAGTAATTTTACAAGGCATAGATGCCAGTGGAAAGGATGGTGCAATCCGGAATGTGTTTGGAAACCTGAATCCGCAAGGAGTACAGGTAAAATCTTTTAAAGCACCAACAGAAGAAGAATTGTCACATGACTTTCTATGGCGTGTACATAATGAAGCACCACAAAAAGGAATGATAAAAATATTTAACCGTTCTCATTACGAAGATGTTCTGATTACCCGTGTACATGGATGGTGCGATGATGAACTGGCAGTGAAAAGAATGAAAGCAATCAATGATTTTGAAAATCTATTGTTGACTCATAACAATACAATCATCCTGAAATTTTATTTACACATTTCACAAGAGGAGCAGCAGGAGCGATTAAATGAGCGAATCAATGATCCGGAAAAACACTGGAAATACAATGAAAAAGATTTTTCGGAGGCAAAACTATGGGGTCAATATATGCAGATGTATGAAGACTGTTTCGAAAATTGCAATGCCGTTCCCTGGCATATTATTCCATCCGATCAGAACTGGTATAAAGAATATTTAATTACAACCCGGTTGTTAGAAATGTTGAAATCGCTGAATATGCACTTTCCGGGCATGGAAAAATAATTTTTATTTTAGTGAGATTAAAAATTAAATTCATTGATTAATAAACTCAAAAACTAATTATTATGGGAATGCTGAAAGAATTTAAGGATTTCGCTGTTAAGGGAAACCTTGTTGACATTGCTGTAGCATTTGTAATGGGTGCAGCCTTTGGCAAAATTGTAACCGCATTTAATGAAGGTATTGTGATGCCTTTGGTAGGTCAGTTAATGGGTGGCTTCGACCTTTCGAGTAAAACCTATGTAATCAATAAAGCAGTTGCCGCTGTAACTGATGAAGCCGGTGTCGTCATTACTCCGGAAGTTGCAGAAGTAGCTGTCAGATGGGGTGCTTTTTTAACAGTAACCATTGACTTTGTCATCGTTGCTTTTGTTATGTTTATGGTTATCAGAACCATTAACAATCTAAAAAAGAAAGAAGTAGCTGCTCCGGCCGGGCCATCTTCAACCGATCAGTTATTGATGGAAATCAGGGATGCCTTAAAAAAATAAACTGGTTATATTTTAAAAAGCGGAACAACCCTGTTCCACTTTTTTTGTGCCACAAGTATCTTTAATTAGTTCATGTGTTCGCAAATCAGTTTCATCAACAAGCATAGAAAATGAAAATATATGTTCATAGAATCATTATCTGAAGCTGTTTTCGGTGAAAATTCCGAATCATATTTTACGTACATTTGTAGCTTCTAAAAGTGATAAGAATTCATTTTTTACCGGTTCAAAATATTCAAGTTGACAAATACTGCATACCAGATAAAGCTTGCACAATTCGAAGGTCCATTCGATTTGTTATTGTTTTTTATAGAACGGGATGAATTGGATATTTACAATATCAATATCACCAAAATCATCAACGATTTTCTTGATTATATTCATGCAGAAGCCTCCTTGGATATTGAGTTATCAAGTGAATTCATTTTATTTGTCTCTACCCTGATGCGGATAAAAGCTAAAATGCTGATACCCCGTAAAGAACTAGACGAACAGGGAAATGAAATTGATCCACGGAATGAATTGATCGATAAAATACTGGAGTATAAACGTTTTAAAGAAGCTTCTGCTAAAATGGCCGAGATGGAAGCTGTGCGGATGTTGATGGTGAAAAGAGGAAATATTCATCAGGAATTATCACAGATCGGCGAAGATGCAGGCGAGGGAACTGAAATTCAGGCAATCACCCTTTTCAAAATGATGAAGACTTTTGAAAAGGTCATGCAAAAATTGCACGATCGGCTAAATGTACCAACACATACGGTAACCCAATATAATTATACGTTGGAGGCAAGTCGTGATTTTATTCTGGGACTTGCACATCAGGAGAAAACACTTTCGTTTGAAAAAATATTTGACCATTGCGAAAACAGGGTACATGCCATTTTTCTTTTTCTGAGTGTACTTGAATTGATTCAATTAAAGTTTTTATCAATTATTATTGGGGAAGGAAGAAATAATTTTATTATCGAATACATTGATCCGGAAGAACGGGTGAATGAATCAGAAAATTAATTTACTTTAGAAATAAACTATAAATACTAAACACATGAAAAGATTCGCAACTGCAAACTGGAAGGGTACCGGAAAAGAAGGTATTGGAACCGTTAGTACAGAAACTGGAATTGTTTCGCAGGCAAATTTGACTTTTAGAAGCAGATTTGAAGATGGTGCCGGAACCAATCCCGAAGAGCTGGTAGCTGCAGCACATGCCGGCTGTTTCTCCATGAAATTGAGTTTTGTACTGAATGCTTCCGGTTTTACCGCCGAAAATATTGACACCAAATGCAGCATCACACTTATGGATGGTGCTATTACGGAAAGCCACCTGGAAGTAAAAGCAACTGTTCCCGGATTGGATGATGAAAAATTTCAGGCCATTGCAAAAGAAGCAAAAGCCAATTGCCCGGTTAGTAAATTACTGAATGCAAACATAACCATGGATGCCGTATTGGCTTAACCAATTCTGCTAAATTTAAAAAGCCAATATTCAATTGAGTATTGGCTTTTTTAAAATTTAAGAGATTAAAAAATCAGTATCTATATTTTTAATCAATTCCAATTTCCAGTTCGGTCTCATCTTCCGTTTTACAATCCCAAATATTTTTTTTCAAATCTTCTAATTTGAATGAATGAACCGCACTGGCCTGATTATTAACAATCTTAGCATCCATACGCCATTCGCTGATTTTAAATTCCTTCCCCGTCTGTTTTTCTAAAAAGCTTACACTGCCTGTCCATAAGCTCTCTTCTTCTATGGTTTTATTATTCCTTACTGAACTACTTTGCAGAAAGAAAAAAGGGGTAAGTAACAGGAAAAAAAGCTATGTTTTTTCATTTTAATTTATTTATCAATCATCGCCTGCAGCTTTTCAAACGGAAAATCCTGTTCCATAATTTCGGAGATTCTCTTTTGCGACGCCCAATCATTCCATGTCAACACTACTATAAAAAACTGCGGTACATGTTTGGGCAGATCCCTACGGATGTAATCTGGATTTTCAGTTATCAAAATTAATCCTTTCTCCGGATCGGTTTCAAACACCGACGGGCTGGAATAATATTTTACCAACACCATAGCAGGGGAATCAAGAAGTCCTTCCTTTGTTGTTTTTTCCAATTCATCCTCTTTATTCTTTTTTGCATTTTTTACTCTTTCATCCATTTGTTGTTGATCGGTCTGGTAACTTGAGAGATAATAATCTACTGCAGATTTTAATTTTTTGGGATCATTGCCAAAGTCTTTTTGAAACTTATCCAACTTTGCCTTTTTTTCTTTTTCCTGTTCTTCTAATGGGCGAACCGGCACTTGTGCAAACGATTGGATTGTCTCATTCCAGATTTTGGTATGATAAGTAATACAATATTCCAGGTATTGTTTTCTTGTTACAGGAATGTATGGCAGTATTCCCTTTCGATGAATGAGGACATGACGAACATTCCGCCCGGGTTCAGGATATGAAAATTCGATACCATCTTTTATTGTAATTGGTGGTTTATGCATTAGTACCGGCAAACCATTTATTGTCCAGCTATCATCTGGCGCCATTTCTCCAAGGCTGGTATTTGCGGCAATGTTAAGCCATGTCCCGGTTTCACCCGGATAACCGGGCAGCATTGAATTGGTTTTACCATACTCACAGTAATAGCGGAAGAAAGCGGCGTTGTAATAATAGTAAGTAAAATGAGGC
>JAYWCV010000070.1:0-3553 GCA_043780275.1 Chitinophagaceae bacterium | reverse complement strand
ATCCGTACTCCACATGGCGATCATCATGATTTATGGATAGATCCGGAAGATCCGAATCGCATGATCGTTGCAGATGATGGCGGCGCACAGGTAAGTTTTGATGCTGGCGATAACTGGAGTACTATGATGAATCAGCCAACAGTACAGGTTTACAGGGTGAGTACAGATAATGCATTTCCGTACAGAATATTGGGAGGTCAACAGGATAATAGTGCCTTCAGAATAAAAAGCCGTACATACGGTGCTGCAATATCAGTCGATGATATGGAAAATGCAGCCGGTGCTGAAAGTGGTTATGTGGTGGCAGATCCGTTGAACCCGGAGATTACTTACGGAGGAAATTATATGGGCATGTTGCAAAGACTGGATCACAAAACCGGTGAGAGCCGTTTAATAAATGTATGGCCCATCGATAATATTGGAGCCGGTGCTGAAGCAGCAAAATATCGGTTTCAATGGAATTTCCCGATCTTTTTTTCACCGCACAATCCAAAAAAATTATATGCTGCTGCCAATCATTTATTTGTTACAGAAAATGAAGGAAAGAGCTGGCTGCAGATTTCTCCCGACCTTACAACAGATGATAAAAAGAAACAGGCATCCAGCGGCGGACCAATTACCCAGGACAATACCGGCGTAGAATATTATTGTACAATTTTTACCGCTTCAGAAAGTGAGCTGGAAAAAGATCTGTTGTGGACAGGTAGTGATGATGGTCTAATCAATGTAAGTAAGGATGGCGGGAAGAACTGGGAGAATGTTACACCGAAAAATCTTCCTTCAGGGATGATGTGGAATACGGTGGAAGTAGATCCTTTCAAAAAAGGTGCTGCCTGGTTTGTAGGTACAAGATATAAGTCGGATGATTTTAAACCCTATATGTATAAAACAGAAGACTATGGTAAAACATGGAAATTGCTTGTAAACGGAATTCCTGAACAACACTTTACCCGTGTATTACGTGCCGACAGAAAAAGACCCGGCCTGCTTTATGCCGGTACAGAATATGGCATGTATTTTTCTTATGATGATGGCGCCAATTGGAAATCCTTCCAGTTGAATTTGCCGGTTGTTCCCATTACTGATCTTACCATAAAGAATAATGATCTGATCGTCGGTACACAGGGCAGAAGTATTTATATCCTGGATGACTTAACAGTAGTGCAGGAAAAAAATGCAGATATACAAAATAAAAACCTGCATGTGTTCAGTGTAAATCCGGCATATCGTATGCCGGGTGGTGGACGTCGTGGTGGAGGACCAGGAGCTGCTGTTGCCTTGCGCAATGTGGGTATGAACCCTTCAAACGGAGTTGTATTTAATTATTTTATGAAGAACGTGGATGATTCAAGTAAACTATCTATTGAAATAATGGATAAAAATAAAAAGACCATCAAAACATATTCTACATCTTCCAAAGACAATAAAATTGAAGTGAATAAAGGTATGAACCAGTTTGAATGGGATATGAATTATCCGGAAGCAGAGCGGGTAGAAGGATTGATTTTATGGAATGGATTTGTCCGTGGGCCAAAAGCTGCACCGGGAAATTATTTTGCCAAATTCAAGTCAGGTAAGGATTCTTCTGAAGTTACTTTTACTATTATTGCCGATCCAAATTATAAGACTTCTCAAGCTGATTATGAAGAACAGTTCAATCACTTAATTACCATCCGCAATAAATCTTCGGAGATTATGAAGGCGATAAAAAACATCCGGGAACTTCGCCAGCAGATGAATGAATTCAGTGCAAGAGTTGGGAAAAATTTACCGAAAGAAATAAAACAACAGATTGATACAGTTAACAAGCAAATGACAGCCGTGGAAGAAGCCCTGCATCAGACCAAGGCCAAAAGCGGACAGGATGTATTAAACTTTCCGATCAGACTTGATGATAAACTCTCCAGTATTTATAATGCATCATCTGCAGGCCAGTCTGGTCTTTCCAAACAAACTAAAGATGCTTATGCTGAACTGCTAGTATTAATTGACGAACAATTAAACAAGCTGAAAAAAATCATGAGTGAAGATGTAACCAAACTCAATCAATTGATTCATGAAAAAACATTGCCGGTGATAGGGGTGAAGAAGGAATAATTTATTTTTCTCTGAAAACTAAAGAGGCTGGCATCACTGTCAGCCTTTATTATTCCAATAAATTAAAGTACAACCATGTAATTTGAAAACTGTTTTGTAAAAAATGATTAGTTCCAATAAAAATTTATATTTACGGTATGAAAAAAATTCCCTTGATAGTTGGTTTCTGTTTGCTTGCCGGTTTAAGCTTCATTACATGTACTAAAAAACCCGGCGGCGGTGGTGGAACCGTAACCGAGGAGAACCTAGTCATCAATGTCGATCCTAATCCGGGATCAACTACCGCTCAATCATTGGGTGCAACGTATGATTTCAGGGTGGTTATTTCTTCCAAAATGCCTGCCAGCGGCGTAAAAGTTGATGTGGTAAGTACAAGAGATTCAGATCAGGCTGTTGTTTCATCACAAACTTTAACCGGTTCTTCCTCACCTATAAATGCTTCGGTTACTCCATTAGTGTCGGGTGTTTTGTGCACAGTAAGAGTTACGGTAACTTCAAATAGTAAGCCAACCAATACTGCTACACTGTCGTTTAAAGTTTCCCGAAAATAGATTCAAACTGTTAAAATATTTTATACGAGCGGTTAATTTCCGGCTCTTATTTTTCAAAAAATAGGATTAAGGTAAAATAGAAATCAATCATTCTGCAATAAATCAGGTCGTCTTTCTTCGGTTCTTTTCACTGCCTGATCGTGTCGCCAGTCTTCAATTTTTTGCTGATCGCCGCTTAATAAAATGTCCGGCACTTTCCATTCACGGAATTCGGCGGGGCGGGTATAAACAGGAGGTGCCAATAAATGATCCTGAAACGAATCGAATAAAGCAGAGGTTTCATCATTCAACACACCGGGTAATAATCGGCCGATGGCATCCACCAGAACAGCTGCAGCCAGTTCGCCACCGCTTAACACATAATCACCAATGGAAATTTCCATGGTTACAAAATGCTCCCGAATACGTTCATCAATGCCTTTGTAATGTCCGCATATCAATAATAGATTCTTTTTAAGCGATAAAATATTTGCCGTTTGCTGGTTCAATGTTTTTCCATCAGGTGTCAGAAAAATAATCTCATCGTATTCCGTTTCTTTCGATAATTCTTCAATAGCTGCAATCAAGGGTTCACACATCATCACCATGCCGGCTCCACCACCAAACTGATAATCGTCTACCTGTCCGTGCTTATTAATTGCCCACTTGCGAAGCTGATGGACATAGATATCCAGTAATCCTTTTTCTTTTGCTCTTTTTAAAATGGAATGGGAAAAGGGGCTTTCCAATAATTCAGGAACTACCGTAATAATATCTATACGCATTGCGCAAAGATAGTTGTTTTAAAAAATGATGGACAACCCTCTAAAAGAAGTACCCCCGAAGAATCGGGGGTACGAAATTGAAACGAAAACCAACGAATCTCATCTTAAGATGAGAACTTCTTATTACGCATTTCGCGTTGA
>JAYWCV010000069.1:0-5791 GCA_043780275.1 Chitinophagaceae bacterium | reverse complement strand
AATTTCTTTATTACAAACTGGCTCATTAATTCTTTTGAATGCTTCGGAAGATTTATCATCTATTAATATAATCTCATATGGAAGGTTGATTGTTTTTGCCTGATAAGATAATTCCTGTATTAAAGCGGTTACATTAAAATTGTAAATAGGGATACATATTGATATCATAGCTTTTCGTTCTAATTCAGGAATATCAAGTTTTTGGGGATTGGGTCATAATAGACAAACACATATAATACAATACAAAAAGATCATTATTATTTTCTAATAAAGATATTATCAATTTTCAAATAAGTTAACTTATTTTGTTCATACAAATGATTACTTTATCTGAAAATAAAATATTTCGCTGTACTTTTTGGCCTGTTTTTAAATTGAATCATCCCAAAGAAATAAATAAAGTCCAATCATTTTTTTTTCTTCTTTTACTATTTTCTGGAATAACCTACTGCACTTTTTATTTATACAATGATTTATGGCAAGATGAGATATACACGTTAGATAATTTTGTTCTTGTTCCATTGTCACAAACGATTTCAGATTATCATTCTACCAATAACCATATTATATTCAACCTTTTCGCAAACTTTTATCTTCAAGTTCTACACATTAATAGAATTGAAACCTTACTTAATAACCCATATATAATCAGATTATTACCTTTCTCTTTTTCTTTATTCGGTTTACTTATATTCTATCTTTCCTTTAAAAAACTTTATGGGAGCTTATATGCTATTTTGACAACTTCTATTTATTTAAGTTCTATACAATTTTACACTTTTGCTTGTCAAGTCAGAGGTTATTCTATGGACTTACTTTTCGTAATTATACTACTTAATTCCATTTTTTTATACAAAAAGAACCAAGAAATAAAATACCTATCATTTATTATTGTTTCAGGCACTTTACTTTTAATAAATCTTCCGTCTACAATATACTTTTTTTTAACCTTGATTTTATTGATCTTTTACGCATTCCTTAAATCCATTTACAAATGGGATTGGAAACAAATCATGCAGTTGTATTTATTCATGTTATTATTGAGTTTAATCTTGTCCTTAGTATTATTTTTAGTTTTCTATTATTTCAAGATTCAACAACTCAAACAAAACGTATTATTCTTAAATGCGGGTAACTCAATATCAAACCTCATCCGACAACCAATCAGCGTATACTACAGGCTCTTTGATTGGAGAATCTTATTATTAATAGCAAGCATTTTGGTACTGTATTTCAACTCGAAAAAAACATTTTTTTCTGTTTCTTTTTTTCTAATTGGTTTGATTACAATTCCCTTTCTATTTTATAGTATTCATAACCCCGTTATTATATTAAGAATATGGATCATTCTTCTGCCCGTTATATGCATACTAATAACTCAATTTTGTTTGCCCTTATTAAATTACAAAATCTGGTTTTTCCCATTCATTATTCTACTTATTTTTTTTACAAGTATTATAAATATGGTTGTTTTCAAAAGACAATCCTTAGAACTAAACAAAGTTAGTCATGCTTCACTTGACCTAAAATATCAATACCATTTATTTAATTTTAATGCAAATTCAATTAAAGAGAAGGCAAGACAAATGGCTAAAAAACATGAAGCAGAAATTGTTTTGTATGACCATTCACAAAGTGGAATAAATTATTACTTTAAAAATGACCACATATTAACTAATAACACACTTGATAATGCTACTAAAAAAGTGATACTAATATCTGACAAAACAAACATTTTTAACGATCCGCTTCTTAAAAATTATCATGTGATTGATTCTGGGAAAGAGAATCTATCACAGTTTTTTAAATGGTACTATTTAGAAAGAAAAATAACAATTAAATAATCTTCCCTTTCAACGCTTTCCCAATTGCCTGATCCATCATTCTTTCTGCATAGGGTCGTGAAATTTCGTTTAACTTTTCTATAGCTGCATGTATCTCATCTTTATTCCCGTCATTTATTAAATTTTCCAATTTACGAATGGCTTCATTCGTCATCTCTAATTCTTCCTCAGTGAGAATAGCTTCGTTTTTCTTGATAAACTGAGCAGTCATTTCCAATATTTGTTGCCCTTCTGTTCTTGCCTCTACAAGGGACCTGACCTGTATATCCTCTTTTGCATGGGTTATCGAATCCAGCAACATTTTTTCAACATCTTCATCGGTTAACCCGTACTGTGGTTTTACTTCAATTGCCTGCTCTACCCCACTTCTTAATTCTTTTGCTTTTACTACCAGAATTCCATCTGCATTTACCAAAAAACTAACTTCTACTTTTGGCAAACCTGCAGGCATACCCGGAATTCCGGTTAAATTAAATTCGGCAAGCTTTCTGTTATCCTTTACTAAATCCCTCTCTCCCTGAAAAACAGAGATCCGTATTGAACTTTGTCCATCTTTCTGGGTGGTATATTGCCGGCTAATTTTTGACGGAATTTTAGAATTTCTTGGAATCAGGATATCCATCAACCCGCCCATGGTTTCTATACCTAAAGAAAGGGGCGTTATATCCAGTAACAAAAAATCCCGGTTATTACCGGCAAGTATATCGGCCTGTACGGCTGCCCCCAATGCCACCACTTCATCCGGATTCATGGAAATGTTCAACGCTTTTTTAAATAATTCCTTTACCGAATTTTTAACCAATGGAACCCTTGTCGATCCACCCACCATGATAATTTCATCTATTTCTTCAACGCTTAGCTGTGCATCCTTCAATGCTTTTTTACAGCAACTGATTGTTTGGTTTACGAATGGCTCTATTAATTTATCAAACTCATTTTTTGATAAGGAAACTTCAAAATCAGCAATCTTTCCATTAAACGTTTCCTGTTCACTTAAATGTATTTTGGCTTTCTCGGCTTGCAATCTTAATTCCTGTGCAAGACTTTTATGTATTGCTAAATCTTCATTCGTTAACGTTGTTTTATTCAACCAATATTTTACAATGGCTTGATCAAAATCATCGCCACCTAAATACGTATCTCCATTGGTTGACAATACTTCAAAAATTCCGCCATTAATCCGAAGTATAGAAATATCAAATGTGCCACCGCCCAGATCATACACTGCTATTGTTTTCAATTCTTCTTTTTTCAATCCCATACCATACGCCAAACTTGCAGCAGTTGGTTCATTAATAATCCGTAATACATCCAACCCGGCCAATCTGCCTGCATCTCTGGTAGCCTGTCTTTGCGTATCATTGAAATAAGCAGGCACTGTAATGACTGCTTTATTAACCGGTGTTTTTAATATATGCTCGGCTCGCTGTTTTAATTCTTTTAAAATAAAAGAGGATAGTTCGATAGGAGAATAAAACCTATCTCCTACCTGAATTTTTACCAGGCTTTCGGTATTGTCATCAATGATTTTGTACGAAAAATATTTCTGATGATCCCTGACATCATTATACGACTTCCCCATTAATCGCTTAACAGAGAAAATAGTATTCTGCGGCTCGTTTACTAATTGTTTTTTGGCTTCATCGCCAACCGTGATAATGCCGGCTTCGCCAAAATGAATGACCGAAGGAACCAATGAACCTGCCTGTCCGGCAGGCAGGTGAGAATCATGTTCCTTTAATACAAGTGGTTTTTTTGTATCCGGATGTATGATTGCCACCAGGCTATTGGTTGTTCCCAGATCTATTCCTACAATCATTTCCGGTTTTTGCAAACTACCCGTTGCAATATTGATGCTTATTTTAGCCATTTATTTCTTTTCGTTTTGCCATGCAAAAGTAAAGAAATAAAAAAGGCTGTCCGATGAGACCAGCCTTACTATTTTCGAGATACGATATTAATTATCGCATCAGGTACATTTTACCATATCCTTTATTGAAATACTGATCCGTTTTATCGTCAGTAGCTTTATACTTATCCATTAGTTTCCCATTCAAATTAGTAACTACACGATACAAATAAATTCCATTAGCTAATTTCTGCCCAAACTGATCGGTTCCATCCCATTTGTATTCGGTAATATTTCTGCCAATATGAAGTGGCCCTAATTCCTGTTTGGTTATTTCACGAACAATCTTACCCGTTACAGTCATGATCTCAATCTTAATATTCTGCGGCACCTGAGAACCGGTTACAGTAAATACAAATGCGGTTGAACTGGTAAATGGATTGGGATAATTAAGCATGTTCGAAATCATCGGTTTATTAATGACCTGAAACACGACTTTATATTCTGTATTTCCTGCCTGGTTATTATTGGCATCTTTTCCGGTAACAATCAGTTCATATTCTCCATCCTGTTGAAAAAACGGATTAAACTCTGCTATAGCCGTATTATCTGGGTTTGGAGCTTGCCCGGCTGGCGTAAATTTCAACGTATCATTATTGAAATTAAATGATTTCAGCACGCCATTCGGAAAACGAATTTTTACTTTAAACAAGGATGTATCTTTTAGGATATTCCATTTTGCTTCGTCTTTCAATTTAATCAAAATATTCGGTTTGGATGAAACCAGATCCCTGTTCAGAATATGAACTCCATCGAAAGTGATATCCATAACCGGATTAACACTATCTGCCCGTACATAAAACTGACGGAACCCAAAATTATTGAACTGATATAATTCGGGTTGATCAAAATCTGGATTCACTTCAAAATATAAAGAATTCGTACCTACCAAACTCGTTGTATTGATATTGGAACGTATGTGTACAGTATCGCTTGCTATTAACGGCTTATGCCTTGGTACAGGAATGATATTCTGCACATTGTTTTTGTCGGTTACTATTAATTTTACTTTTAAACTGTCAAAAGAAGCATCGCTGACATTTTTGAAAGCCACTTTGAAATTGAAAGGTTCACCCACTTCCAATGAGTCTTTCATTTGAATAAAAATATTCGGTGCAATTGCTCCTTCTGGTATAGGCGCATAGGTAAGCCTCCAGTAATTCAATTGGTAAGGCGTATAGTTAACCGAATCTATATTCCGCATTCTTAATTTAAGATATGGAAAGACATTCGCATTGATACTTGCTATACTAAAATCCTGTTGATTTAAATTAATTCCACTAAACAGTGTGCTTTCTGTTCCGTTGGGTTGAATGCCAATAATACTGATGGTTGGTGCATCGCCATTGGTTATATCCAACGTATTTCCTCTCCATTTCAATTCTTTCCATGATTTTGCGGGGCCAAAAACCGGAGAAGTAATATATCCCAAGAAATCATTAGAAGTACAAATTGCTTCAATTGTAACTTTATCAAACACACCATTCGTATATTTTGAAATTGGTAAAAATGATAGATCATTTTTTTTGTATACCATAGCCCAAGCTCTTGGTCTATCAATCGAATCTATTTCATAAAATCCTGCTTTTAATAATTTATGATATAATGATTTATTGGAACCAAATATTGTAGTATCATTTCGCCATGTATTGGAATAAGATAAATTATTATTCCAATCAGTACTTCTAATTGCTATATAGTTTCCATCGGGAATAGAATCCATGAAATCCATCATTAACTTACGACTAGCTGAGGTTAAATATGAAAATTCGAAATTGTAATTTCGGCTTGGCTGACAATTTGCACTTGCACTTCCATATTTGAAAAGATTATTGCCGTTTTGGTCAACATTTTTCCAAGGTAAAAAAGTATTCCCATCAAATACATTGAAAATTAATGATCTTCCTAAACAAGCACTTCGAATAAAAGCATCACTATTTACGGACACTGAAAAATCTCCATCTTGTGTTCCGCCTGTTGGGAATATTGTATTTTTTAAAAATAAACTATTCTTAATTTTTCCATATTCCCAGCTACG
>JAYWCV010000068.1:0-31784 GCA_043780275.1 Chitinophagaceae bacterium | reverse complement strand
GAAAAAATAAAATCCTTTCTGCTAGAATTAAAAGCACAGCTTTAACTATTCAATTTACCCAGGCCAAATTTAACAATTGACAATTCCACTTTAGCTCGTTGTCGGTTATATTTGTTATTCAAGTTTATTACGACACTATGAAAGTCTTTACTTTAATTTTCTTAATTACCCTCTTTGGCGGAGTTTCACTAAATGCACAAACGCTTTATGAGGTTTCAAGAGACCCGCAAAACGGAACTAAGGTATTGAAAGGCTATGTAAAGAAAGCTGATATGGCAAACGATACAGCCTTTGCCTGGTTTGCCGAAAATCAAAAAAATTATACGGCTTATGCCAAAGCAGTAGATGCCCTGAAAAAAAATAAAGATGTTCAATTTATCGTGTTTATGGGTACCTGGTGCGATGATTCGAAGTTTATCATACCCAAATTATATTCCATTACTGAAGCTGCAGGTTATCCTGAAAAAGGAATTACACTATTAGGAACCGATCGGGAGAAAACAACCACTGGAAATCTTTCAGAAGCGCTTAACATTAACAATGTGCCTACTATTATTGTACTGAAAGCAGGAAAAGAAGTGGGAAGGGTAATTGAATTTGGAAAATATGGCATGTTCGAAATTGATTTTTCACAGATACTTAATTCACTCAACCCATCAACTACGGTTCAGTAATTTTTTTAATGCACTTCGTAAATCAACAATTCGTTTTTCTTCAACGCATAAATCCGGGAAGTTGAAAAATCAAGTTTACTGGCAGACGCTAAATATTCAGGAATTATTTCTTCATCATACCTGAAAGCATCAATCTGATAACGGTATAAGCTATCTTTTTTCAGGCCAAATATGTATTTACCTATTACTTTAAAATCATTCCAGCCGGTTATCAAAATCTTATTCTTTAAGTTGCCATAATAGTCAAATACAAAAACACCCCGTGCCGTATCGTATAAATAAACCAACCGGTCCTGATCAAATATTTTAACCGGTGATGCGGCATATCCAAACAACTGCCGAAAATCGGGAGTCTCCAGCAAAAGCATCCCTTCATCATCAATTTTTTTTAATTTATTTTCCAACTCATCATAAAGCCATATTTTATTATCGAAGGATTGACCGATTGTTTTTACCAAATAAATATTTTGTTTTCGCAAATCAATTGTATTCCTGATATTCAAAAACCTGTCCAACACAGCAATAATGCCAAAGTCTTTATAGTACAATAAAACCCGAAGTGGATTGGAAGCGTCAATTGATGTAAGTTTTCCGAATTTTTTTACATCATTGAAAACGGCCAGGGAATCTCCTATCGCATTTATTTTTTTAACCTGGTTACTGCTGTTTATCAGGTAAACGTTATCGAGATTATCAATGGCAAAATCTACAATGTCGGCTTTTATACTTTTTATTAACCGGTAAGAAGAATCGGCTTGCGCATAATTAAATTGATGAGAAGCAAATACTATAAGCGCAGTTAAAAAAAAGCTGAATCGATTCATTATTTTCGGATTATTAAATTGTCCAATCCTTTATAAGACCTTAACTCCAACCCTTGCCCATCAAAAACGGCATAACTGAAATAGTTTATCCAATCGCCTAAATTGATATAACGGCTTTGCTCATTCAATCGAAAATCAATGGGTAAGTGCCGATGTCCAAAAACAAGCCAATCGTACTGTTCTTTCTTCAGCTCTTCTCTGCAATACTGGATCAACCATTCATTTTCTTCACCAAGAAACTTACCATCTTCGAGTCCATTATTGACCCGGCTTCGAATACTTAAATAGTTTGCCAATCCTACGCCGAAAGCCGGTGGCAAAATGCCAAACAGGAAATTGGCAAACTTATTCCGAAATAGTTTTTTCAATAGTTTATAGCCGTTATCCCCAGGCCCCAGGCCATCGCCATGACCGATTAAAAATTTTTTTCCGTTTCGTACAAATATTTTCTGCTCAAAATAAACGGGGATATTTAATTCCTGCTGAAAATAGGTTTTCATCCACATATCGTGGTTACCAACAAAAAAATGAATGGGGATGCCGGCATCCGTCAGTTCAGCCAGTTTTCCAAGCAAGCGGACAAATCCTTTTGGAACTACTTTGCGGTATTCGTACCAGAAATCAAAAATATCGCCTACAATAAAAATCTCTGCTGCTGTATTTTTTATTTCATCCAGAAACTTTACAATTAATTTTTCTCTTTCCAGACTGGATGCATAATCAGGAGAACCTAAATGAAAATCAGAAAGAAAATATATTTTTTTATCGGAAGCTAACAGCATTCAGTTTGGTTCGTTTTATTATTTTTTAAAATCCAATATATCACCGGATTTGATAATCGGAAAACCTTCTAAATTTCCATTATACCAATAAACCCAGGCGTTTATTTTTTCAGTTTCGCATTCAACTGCTACCAGTTCGCGACGAAACAATGCAGTTTCTCCAGCTTCCACACATAAGCCTTCATAATCGTCAAGCTGTGCAAAAGCATAGTCAAATTCTGACTGATTTTTTATTTTGTACAATTCACCAACTATATAATTATCAAATTCCACCGGGCCGGCTGCAGGAAAGTCTCCCATATCAACCATCACCGCTTTTACTTTTGCATTAGCAATAAAATGAAAGTACCGGGTTATATATTCATATGCCGGATGGTGAAAGCTTTTGCGTAATGATCCATAAACAAAAAGATATAAGCTTTGCTGTTTCATGTATTAAAGATAAGAAGAGTAAGCAGAATCATCGCTCTATTAAAAAGCAATAAACTTCTTTAGGTCCGTGAATACCAATAACCAGCGTTTTTTCAATATCGGCTGTACGGCTGGGGCCCGTGGCAAAGGTTATCAGTGATGGAAGATTTTCAGCATAGTTTTCTTTCAATTGTTGCAATGCATTTTTGAGATCATAAACCAACTGATCGGTATATGCGATACAAATATGAATTGGCGCATACACACTGGTAGTTCGGCCACTTTGTTGTGCCGAACTCAAAACGATACTACCCGTTCTTGCAACCAATGCTTCGCAACTGGTAATGGCCGCATCGCAATTCTCCAAATCACGGTCGGTGAAATTATCGAACAGGTTATCTTTTAGTATGGAATATAATTTTTCTTCCCTGCAATAAATGTGATTCCAGTTGAACTGGTTGGCCAAATTATTTAAATGAGACGCCATCTCCTGATGATTGATGCAGTAAATAAATTTACCCTGCAGCTTTACAAATTGCTCGGCAAATTCAATTTCCAGATCTTGTTTCAGCGGTTGAAAAAAACCCGGGTTTCCGTCACTATTAGGAAAAGGAATAGGCGTTGAATGGTTCAACGCCTTTCTTATTTTTTTTAAGATATTTTCTTTTGATGGAGAAACATTCATACAAGTAAATTACTCATTTTAATGCTCCTGAAATGAACACATGATCATCAGATTGCAGAAGAATTATCTTCCTCTTTTTCAACACTGACCTCCTGGGTTGATTCCATTGCATTTTCTTTTATCTCTTCTGGTGAATCTAAATCTGTTTTTACTTCATCATCATCTAATAATTTCTTTTCTTCGAATGGCCGCTTACCAATCAATTCTTCTACATCACTCTGAAATAATACTTCTTTATTCAGTAAAGCCTCAGCCAGTTTTTCAACCATCTCCTTTTTCTCTGAAAGTAATTCTTTGGTTCTTATATATTCCTTTTCAATCAACTTTCTCACTTCCTCATCAATCATTTTAGCCGTTTCATCGCTGTAAGGTTTTGAGAATGTATACTCACTTTGTTGCGGATCGTAGAAACTAACGTTACCTACTTTTTCATTCATGCCATAATAGGCAATCATGGCATAGGCCATTTTGGTAATCTGCTGCAGATCATTTTGTGCACCGGTAGAAATTTTACCAAAGAAAATTTCTTCACTGGCTCTTCCTCCCAATGTCATACAAATCTGATCCAACAACTGCTCGGTGTTGTACAGGTACTGTTCTTTAGGTGTGTACTGCGCATATCCTAATGCCGCTACACCTCTTGGCACAATCGTCACTTTTAGTAATGGGTATGCATGTTCCAGGTACCATCCGCAAATAGCATGACCGGCTTCGTGGTAAGCAATAATTTTTTTCTCATCCGGAGAAATGATCTTATTCTTTTTTTCCAGACCTCCAATCACCCTGTCTACCGCATCCTGAAAGTCGTCCATTTCCACACTCTCTTTTCCTTTTCTTGCTGCAATCAAAGCTGCTTCGTTACATACATTGGCTATATCGGCACCGGCAAAACCAGGTGTTTGTTCGGCCAGTTTATGAACGTCTAATTTCTGGGAAATTTTGATTGGCTTTAAATGCACATGGAATATTTCTTCTCGGCCTTTTACATCAGGCTTATCAATGGAAATTTGTCGATCGAAACGACCAGGTCTTAATAATGCAGTATCCAATACATCCGGACGGTTTGTAGCAGCCAGAATAATGATACCCAAATCTGTACCGAAACCATCCATTTCAACTAAAAGTTGGTTCAAGGTACTTTCTCTTTCATCATTACTCATCATTACATTTTTACCCCTGGCTCTGCCAATGGCATCAATCTCATCGATGAAAATAATACAGGGTGCTTTTTCCCTGGCTTGCTTGAACAGGTCCCGTACACGGCTTGCACCTACACCCACAAACATTTCCACAAAATCAGATCCGCTTAGGCTAAAGAATGGAACCTGTGCTTCGCCGGCAACGGCTTTTGCCAATAAGGTTTTACCTGTTCCCGGAGGGCCAATTAATAAGGCTCCTTTGGGAATTTTACCTCCCAGATTAGTATATTTTTTTGGATTTTTAAGAAAATCAACAATCTCCATCACTTCACCCTTGGCTTCTTCCAATCCGGCTACGTCAGAGAAATTGATATTTACATTAGTGCCCTTATCAAATAATGTTGCTTTTGATTTACCGATATTAAAAATACCACCGGCACCGCCTCCACCGCCTGCTCCACCGCCCATTTTACGCATCAATAAAATCCACAGACCAATAAATAATAATACAGGCAAAACAAAATTGAGAATGTCGCCAAACCAATTCTTTTCCTGTTCCACCATATAATTCACCTGGTCCTTATTCAGCCTGCTGTTTTGTACATAAAAATCGGACATCTGCTTCTCAAAATCGCCGGAGTATTTGAAGAAATAATGCGGGCCCGTTTCACTAACCTCGGCCCCTGTTCCTTTTTTAAGCTCTGCAGCATGCCTGGCAACACCGTTCTTATTTAAAAATACTTTTACGGTAGTACGGTTTGATACAATGAGGTATTTATCCACTTCATTGTTAAACACCATTTCTTTAAACTTATTCGGACTTGTTTCAACCATAGTGGTTGAAAAAGGACCAAAAAACTGGAACCCGATTAAAACGGCAAATATGATTGCATAAATCCAATAAATACTGAACTTAGGTCCGTTTTTAGGAGTATCGCTTTTCTCCTCTCCCTGTTTTTTCTGAAAAAGGGGTTTTTTAGTCTTTTCCTTACTGTTATTTTTCATTTTATTGATACGTTGTGATTCTTCTGTGTAAATAAGCTAAATAATACTTTCTTTTTTATTTTTTAGACTGATAGATTAATAATTAACAAATCTAGTATTTAGTCCTTGTGTTCTACCATTCCTCCGTCACTCCACATTTCTTCCAGCTTATAAAACTTCCTGGTTTCTGGCAACATGATGTGAACAACAATGTTTACATAATCAACCAATATCCAGTTTGCTGATTGTGCACCTTCGTATTTGTAAGGCGATTCTTCGCAAAGCAGTTCTACTTTCTCTCTTATATTGTCGGAGATTGCTTTTACCTGTGGTGCACTATTCCCCTCACAAACAACAAAGAAATCGGTAACGGATTCATTAATTTTTTTAAGGTCCAATGAAACAATATTCATTCCCTTTTTTTCCTGAATAGCGTTGATGATGGTTTTGAAAATTTTTGAGTTTCTGGTGAGCCTGATATCGGCAGACTTTTTTCTTTCGGAAAGTGATGTCAATTGTTCCAATAATTCTTTTTAAATATTTTTATGAAATATGATAGTTTACTTTGTCAAAAATAGCGATTAATTGCCAACAGATTCTGCCTTTCATAACATAGGTTCGCCATTTATTGAGCTTCAATGCGTCGATAGTACCAATAACTATGCCCTTGAGCAAATACATGCTGGTTTGGCACAAGCCGGTACTGTCTTTTTCGCTTACGAACAAACAAAAGGAAAAGGACAGCGGAATAAAGTATGGTTAACAGAGAAAGGCTCCAATATCATAATCAGCTTATTAATAGAGCCCCGTGGTTTAAAAGTCATCCAACAGTTTCATCTAAGTGCATGTATTGCCATCTCGGTTTACGAATTTTTTTCGAAATATGCCGGAGATGAAACACGGATAAAATGGCCGAATGACATTTATTGGCGGGACAGAAAGGCAGGGGGAATATTGATAGAAAACATCCTAAGTTCATCGGGTAAATGGCAATGGGCCGTTGCAGGCATGGGTATCAATATTAATCAGACCGGGTTCCCTGATGGGTTGTTTAATCCCGTGTCATTAAAACAGATTACCGGAAAAATATTCGATCCTGTAATACTTGCCAAAGAATTATGTATTATCCTCAATGATAATTATTACAAATTAATAAATGAAGGATTTACCTCCATTATTGAAATGTATAATAAGGTTCTATATAAAAAGGACCAGATTGTAAAACTAAAAAAAGGCAACCGGGTTTTTGAAACAAAAATACAGGGAGTAAATACTGCCGGTCAATTGATGACAACACATGCCATCGATGAAAGTTTTGATTTTGGCGAGATTGAATGGGTAATTGGGTAGTAAATTCAATTACATCGCACTCAACTTCTTTTTTTCCTTGAATAAAATAAAATTCCTTGATATTGTAAAACCCCACCGATACTGGCCCTTGGTCCAGGAAGATTGTGTGCGGGTCAAAAACCTGTTTTCCAATGATTCTGTAGCGTTGGTGAAATTCAGATGAAAAATATGTCCTTCCGTAAGAATTTCAATTCCAACCCCTAATGGATCATACAAATTGATGCTCTTGCTTTTTAAAAAATTTTCGCTGCTTTCGGAACGGAAGGAATGAAAATAATCAACTATGAAAACAATTTTTTTACTGATTGGTAACCTGGCTGCGGCACCCAAAGCAATCAAGTTATTATCGTCGCCAACCAATACAAAATTTGAATGTACATAAGCCGGACTTATTTGCAGACTTATATTACCCAATCTTTTTGCAAGCATCAGTTGTACAACCTGGCTGCTGCGATCGGAAAAACCGGTAAACGAATTTTCCTGCCCGGCAAACGAACTTGCCTGCATAGTAGCAATTACATTATTTGCATATAAGGTTAATGAAACTGGATGAGAAGGATCATCCTTTATCTGATGTAACAGTTGATATTTCAATCCTATTTCATAGAGTTGTTGTAAAGCACCGGCACCTTTTGCCCGGGCAACTATTGCATTCAATTTATCGCTCAACCCTACCTGAAAACCGATCCGGATATCGGCTGCATTATCTATTCCAAAAAAACGGCTTGCACCGCCATTTGAACCGGCCAGATCTCCAAAATTGTGTGTAACCTTGAATTCGAGCACTCCTTTTTTCAATACTTCTACCGTATTTGTATTAACCAGTTTCTGAGAATAAAAAACCTTTAATGCCGGAATGGATTCTTTCTGATTGGCAGAAATTTTACTGAGTTCCGAAGAAATATCAACAATCGATGAATCTTGTGAATATCCAAAAAAAGAAAACAAGCAAAAAACTACAAGGCAGAAATATTTCATGTTCAATAATTGAATGAGTTAACTATGAATCGTACAAAAATTTAAAAGAGTTGCTTTACCTGTTTTAAAGTTAGCATAGTAGTAACTGTTAAGCAAATTGAATTAGCGATACATTTATTATTGTAACCTGCTTCATATTATTGCCAGTATTTCTTCTGCCTGTATTTTACTTTTTGGTTTTAAAAATATTTTTTTAATGATTCCTTTTTCATCAATAACAAAAGTAGTTCGATGAACACCCATATATTTATTTCCAAACATTTGTTTCTCACCCCATACCCCATATTTATTGAGAATTTTATGGTCGGGATCTGCCAATAAAATAAAAGGAAGTTTGTATTTTCCTTCAAATTTTTTATGGCTTACTATATCATCCGGACTGATGCCTATTACCACAAATCCTTTTTTTGTCAGTTCTTTATAATGATCCCTCAGATTACAAGCTTGGATAGTACATGTGGCAGTATCATCCTGTGGATAGAAATAAAGTAGCACTTTTTTTCCTTTAAAACCGCTCAATGAAACCGTATTATTATCCTGGTCTTTTGCTGTAAACAATGGAGCTTTATCGCCTTCTTTTAATGAGATCATGTTGTATAAATTTATTTTTTTCTTTTAACAATTTTTTTCACTGGTGCAGTATAAGGATTTCGTTTAAACCACCAAGATTTTGTTGTTGTGTTTCCAACCATGTCCTCGACAGACACTTTCAATTGATGAATACCATAACTGCATTTATCATCAAACTTATAAACATAATTTTTGCCTTTGTCATTGGCAAACATCAGCCATTTACCATCCAGTTCGGCCCGAAATTTTTTTATTCCCCAAAAATCATCTGTTGGCGAAAAAACAATACGGGTTTCCCTGCTCAGATCAAGCGTATCCTTACTCCCTAAAGAATTTAACACAGGAGCGGTTGTATCCAAAAATGCCTGGTACGATCCAAAATCGCCGAAATAAGCAGATATCCATTCGCCCTGCCAGCTTGCTTTTTTTATGGTTGACTTTCCATTACCTGTTCTTTTTATTAGCACATTATTTTTCTGCAGTTCAAGAATTTTTTGTGTTGGCTTTATTCTTACCAAAAAAGAATCCTGAACCGGAATATTTGCATCATTGAGTTGATGGATTGCCGAAACGGCATCTTTTTGGAAATTTTCATGGCGGTAATAAATGGATTCAAATCCGTCGTACAAACAATCTTCTGTCAGGAATGCTTCAAAATCTTTTCTTTCCAGCACATTGATCATTTGTGAATGAAATTTTTGTTGGCTTGTGTTTTCTTTACTGATGTGGACAGAATCAGCATATTGGATCCTGAAAAAAAGTTCAGACAGGTTATTATTTACATCCTTCAGCTCCAGCCTTACCACATGCGGAACCGTATCATTCAATTCAATAACAGCATTCGAATTGATTTTTTGATATACCGAACTTCTGTTGCCCGGCAATTGAGACAAGTGCTGTAGATAAAGCCCTCTTTCAGTAAAATATTTATGGTCGATCTGTGCATTTATATAGGCCGTCTCTTCATAGCCGATACTATCCAGTTTGAAAGAAGTTAAAAGCTTTTCATCAAAAAATAATTTTGCCGAATAAATTCCCTGTTGACTTGTGGAACTGTTGTCTTTATCATATGCTCCAACAGCAAAACTTATTTTTTTATAATGAGTCGCAATGAGCGAAGGATTTGCAATATATCCCTCGCTTGTTTTTTTCACTGAAAAAATTATTGGCGTTTGCTCAAAAACACTTCGCTCACGATCATAGATAGCCAGTCGTTGAATGACCGGTGGGATATAATCCAAGACAGAAAAATTAAACAACAACGGATTCAGGCATTTGCCATTCTTTGTATTTCTTATTTCAAAATGTAAATGAGGCCCATCAGAACCACCCGAATTTCCACTATTGGCAATAAACTGTCCTTTGTAAACTTTAAACATTCCAGGCGGACAAATAATTACTCCGGCCCATGATTCGTTTTGGTATTGTTGTTCTATTAAATACTTTTCCAGTTCGGGATAAAACTCATTTAGGTGTCCATATAATGTAGTTAACCCATTTGGATGATTGATATAAATAGCTCGTCCGTAACTGAAGGAATGAACCAGAATTTTGGCAATATATCCATCAGCCGAGGCATAAACCGGAAGATTTTCTTTTTGCTGTGTACGAATATCCAAACCCATATGCCAATGATTTGGTCTCACCTCTCCAAAATTTGTAGTTAATTGTATAGGAATTGCCAATGGATTTCTGAAATAGTTTTTATCATATTGTATTGGATCTTGTTGTGCAAATGAATCGACAGTGCTGATTAATAAAAAAAACAATGTGAAGTTTTTGAACATCTGCAAATCTAGTCAACCGAATTTTAATGATAGGTGAATTGACCCCTCCTTATAAAAGTTTCTTTTTTTAATTTTATAATTAGTTATTTAAGTTTAACTAGAAATAATTTTAATAATCAATCCGTAAAAAACTTCCGGATGCATTAGTTTTGCACCCCGAAAGCATCATCAGATTTTGTGCCTCCTTTTAAACGTTTGATTTAAATATTTGAATATGCCAAAAGACCACTCCATAAAGTCAGTACTCATCATCGGCTCCGGACCCATTATTATCGGACAGGCCTGCGAATTTGACTATGCGGGAACACAAGCTGCCAAAAGCCTGCGGGAAGAAGGCGTTAAAGTAATCCTGATCAATAGCAATCCTGCTACCATTATGACCGACCCCATCATGGCTGACAGGGTTTATCTATTACCATTAACTGTTGAAAGCATTGAACAGATATTGGAAGAAAACGATATTGATGCCGTACTACCCACGATGGGTGGACAAACAGCCTTAAATCTTGCCAAGGAAGTGGAAGAGCTGGGTATTTGGGAAAAACATCATGTAAGACTCATTGGCGTTGATATAAAAGCAATAGAAAAAGCAGAAGACAGAGAGAAATTCCGACTATGGATGATTGAAAAAGGAGTTCCTGTTTGTGAGGCAAGAATTGCCAATTCATTTTTGGAAGGAAAGGAAATTGCACAGGATCTCGGTTTCCCGTTGGTACTGAGACCATCATTTACATTAGGCGGAACCGGTGGAAGAATTGTATTTAAAAAAGAAGAATTGGATGAAGCTTTAGATGTAGCGTTAACGGCATCTCCGATACATGAAGTATTGGTAGAAAAAGCAATCCTGGGCTGGAAGGAATTTGAATTGGAAGTTTTACGGGATAATAAAGACAATGTAGTTATTATCTGTTCTGTTGAAAATTTCGACCCGATGGGAGTACATACCGGCGATAGTATTACGGTTGCACCGGCCATGACCTTAAGTGATACGGCTTATCAACTGATGCGCAATACTGCAATTATGCTGATGAGAGATTTGGGAAATTTTGCAGGTGGTTGCAATGTTCAGTTTGCACTAAACCCAGATACGGAAGAAATCATCGTTGTTGAAATTAATCCCCGTGTTAGCCGTTCATCTGCATTGGCGAGCAAGGCAACCGGATATCCGATTGCAAAAATTGCCGCGAAACTGGCTTTAGGATTCAGTTTGGATGAATTGAAGAACCAAATAACCGGAACTACATCAGCCTATTTCGAACCAGCTCTTGATTATGTGATTGTAAAAATTCCCCGTTGGAATTTTGATAAATTCAAAGGAGCTAATGACATATTAGGTTTCCAGATGAAAAGTGTTGGTGAAGTAATGGCCATTGGAAGAAGCTTCACAGAAGCTATACAAAAAGCATGTCAGAGCCTCGAAAATGAAGCAGTTGGTTTAGGCTACTATGGTAAAAGCCTGATGCATGCTGAAGAAATTCTTGAACATATAAAGATTCCAAAATGGGACCGGGTTTTTAGAATCAAGGATGCGTTGATGCTTGGCGTTAGTGTAAATACCATTGCAAAAGCTACCGGTATCGACCGTTGGTTTTTATACGAAATTCAGAAAATATGTGATATCGAAAAAGAAATTGCAAAATATAAACTGGATGGTTTACCTATAGAACTTTTAAGAACCGCAAAGCATAATGGCTTCAGTGATGTGCAGATAAGCCGCATCATGCAGGATGCCTCGGAAGATGCTGTTTATGAAAAAAGAAAAGCAGCCGGCATCAGCAGGGTTTTTAAAATGGTAGATACCTGCAGTGCAGAGTTCGAAGCCAAAACACCTTATTTCTACTCTACTTTTGAAAACCAGGTTATATCATTAACCGATGGGAAAACCATTGAGTACACAAACGAATCAAAAGTTTCGGATAAAAAGAAAATCATCGTGCTGGGTTCAGGCCCTAACCGGATTGGCCAGGGAATTGAATTTGATTATTGTTGCGTTCATGGATTATTGGCCATTAAAGAATGTGGTTACGAATCCATCATGATCAACTGTAACCCCGAAACAGTGTCTACCGATTTTGACATGGCCGATAAACTTTATTTTGAACCCGTTTTCTGGGAACATCTTTGGGAAATCATCGAACACGAAAAACCCTACGGTGTGATTGTACAACTTGGCGGACAAACTGCCTTAAAACTTTCCCGTCGTTTACAGGAAAAAGGAATTAAGATCATTGGTACTTCTTTCAACGATATGGATATAGCTGAAGACCGTGGAAGATTCAGCGATATGCTGAAAGAACTTGAAATACCCTATCCTGAATATGGCACCGCTCATAATGTGGATGAAGCTATTGAAGTAGCCAATAAGGTTGGATACCCAGTATTGGTAAGACCAAGCTATGTTTTAGGTGGTCAGCGTATGCGGATTGTAATCAACAATGAAGATGTAGAAAAAGCAGTCATCAGCCTGTTGAAACATCTGCCGGGCAATACCATATTGGTCGATCATTTCCTGGATCGGTGCCAGGAAGCTGAAATCGATGCCATCTTTGACGGGGATGATTTTCATGTAATGGGTGTCATGGAACATATCGAACCGGCAGGTATTCATAGTGGTGATAGCCATGCCATGTTGCCTCAGTTCAATTTAACTCCGCTGGTGGTTGCTACTATGGAAGAGTATGCAGAAAGAATTGCCCGTGCATTAAACATCAAGGGCCTGATCAACATTCAGTTTGCAATCAAGGATAACAACGTATTTGTAATTGAAGCAAACCCGAGAGCATCCCGTACCACACCTTTCATTGCCAAAGCATACCAGATTCCTTATCTGAATATTGCAACTAAAGTAATGATTGGAGCCAATAAGTTGAAAGACTTTAGTTACGAAAAGAAATTAGAAGGCTTTGCCATCAAAGAACCGGTATTCAGTTTCAATAAGTTTCCTGGAGTAAGTAAAGAACTTGGACCAGAGATGAAATCAACCGGTGAAGCCATTCGATTCATCAAAGACCTTCGTGATCCTTATTTCAGACAGTTGTATAAAGACAGGAGCATGTACTTGAGTAAATAAATTTTTACCTCACGTATTGACAATAGTTTCAATCGGCAGTATTTTCACTAAATGCTGCCGGTTATTTATTTATGGAAGAAAATTCCTTTTCTGCGCTTACTTGTTCCACTCGTTGCAGGTATTTTACTACAATGGCATTGCCCGATTGAATTATTCGTCTGGCATTATATACTCCTGTTTTTTTCTATTATCCTTAGTAGTTTCTTTTTGCTACCTCTATTTCACAAGTTCCGGTCAAGCTGGATCACCGGGGTATGTGTAACCGTTATTTTTATTTCAATTGGAGCAATTCTTACCCGGAATAATAATATTAAAAATGATCCTTCCTGGTTTGGATTAAACCTTAAGCAGGCATCTACAATGATTGTATCCTTAGCTGAAAATCCGGTTGAAAAAACAAAGTCGCTTAAAGCCATTGCCCATGTTCTGGTTTTAAAAAATGATATAAAATCATTTAAAGTAAAAGGCAAACTAATTATCTACTTTAAGAAAGACTCGCTTAGCTCAGGATTGAAATATGGTTCTGTCATCGCTTTCAGAAAACCCCTGCAGGAAATTAAAAACTCCGGAAACCCGGGTGGATTTGATTATAAAAGATATTGTCTTTTTGAAGGCATCACTCATCAGTTGTATTTGAAATCGGATGAAATGGTCATTCTCCCACAAAAGAATGAAACCGCATTGGATAATTTTTTATTAACTATTCAGGCAAATGTTTTACAAATTATCCGAACGAATATTACATCTGCTAAAGAAGCCGGATTAGCAGAAGCATTACTGATCGGCTATAAAAACGACCTGGATAAAACCCTTGTACAATCTTATTCCAATACCGGGGTAGTGCATATCATCGCCATTTCCGGCCTGCATCTTGGCATCATTTACTGGTTGTTGACTCTTTTATTAAATCCATTGAAAAAAAGAAAACAGTTTCGATTTTTATACGCACTGTTAATCATATCATCCTTATGGATATTCAGCTTATTAGCAGGTGGACAGCCTTCCATTACCCGTGCGGCTGTCATGTTTACCTGTATTGCAATAGCTGACAGCCTCTCCCGAAAAACGAATATTTACAACACCCTGGCTGTTTCCGCTTTTTTATTATTGCTATACAACCCTTACTGGTTGTGGGATGTGGGTTTTCAACTATCCTATGCCGCTGTATTAAGTATCATTCTTTTTGTTCAACCGATTTATCATTGGTTTTATTTTAAAAATAAACTGGTCGATTATTTCTGGAAATTGAATGCGGTAACTCTTGCAGCGCAACTTTTAACCACACCGGTTAGTCTTTATCATTTTCATCAGTTTCCAAATTATTTTTTACTCACCAATTTTATTGCAGTTCCTCTTTCTACGTTAATCCTGTTAGGAGAGATTCTACTATGTACAGTTTCATTTATTAAACCACTTGCGTTAATTATTGGACAAGGATTAACCAAAATGATCTGGTTTTTGAATACCCATATTGAAAAAACGGAGCTTCTCCCATTTTCACTTTGGGAAAGTATTTATTTAACTATTCCGCAAACTTTCCTGTTGCTGTTTACAATTGCAGCCATGGCATATTGGTTATTGGAAAAAGACCGCAGAGGATTGCAGTTCGGAATAATTACTTTCTCCTGCCTTATTTTTTTAAGAACTATTTCTTTTACAAAAGCCAACGATAGTAAAAAACTGATTGTATATAATGTGTCACAACACAAGGCTATTGACATTATTGAAGGCCGTAATTATTTTTTTATCGGTGATGAAGAATTAAGAAAAGAAGGTTTCTTACGCAATTTTCATTTGAAGCCATCCCGAATCAAACAAAGGGTTTCAGAATCGATATTCGATTTTTCCGGAAATCTTATTCAACTGGGATCAAAGAAAATTTTACTCTATGACCGGACTTTATCTTTTCCAAAATCGAAGATAACGCCATCCATTGATTTTCTGATTATATCGAAAAATCCAACACTTTATATTAAAACCCTGAGCAAACAATTCAACATTAAACAAGTGATTGCAGATGGATCGGTGCCCGAATGGAAGGTAAAATTCTGGAAAGCAGATTGTGATGCTGAAAAAATTCCATTTTTCTATACCATTGAAAAAGGTGCTTACATCACAAATATTTATTAACGGCCTTGATTCAATGTTAAGTTATCATGAAGTCATTTAATTATTTGTTTACCGGTTTTTAAGGGTCATTAAATAAGTGTAGGTTTGCAGCTTCCCGAATCAGTTATCTCATTAAATCATACAGTTCGTCATGACTGAAAAAATACACTCTGCCCTTATTTCTGTTTATTATAAAGATGACCTTGAGCCCATCGTAAAACAATTGCATGCATTAGGCATCACTATTTACTCTACCGGTGGTACACAAGAGTTTATTGAATCCCTTGGTATTGCCGTTGTTCCGGTAGAAGACCTTACCTCTTTTCCATCCATTTTGGGAGGTCGGGTAAAAACCCTGCACCCAAATGTTTTTGGCGGCATTTTAGGTCGCAGGGAAAACGAATCGGATATCCGTGAAATGAAACAATATGAAATACCGATTATTGATCTGGTCATTGTTGATCTCTATCCTTTCGAAGAAACGGTAACACAGGTTCATTCCCCCTCTTTTGTAGGGGGGAAGGGGGAGGCCGAAAATTTAATAATTGAAAAGATTGATATTGGCGGGCCTTCCATGATTCGGGCTGCAGCAAAAAATTTCAAGTATGTTTCTGTTATTGCAAATAAAAATAATTATCCCAATCTTTTACAACTTTTAAAAGATCAACAAGGATCGACTACCATTGAACAACGTCGTGAAATGGCCATAAAAGCTTTTGAAGTGGTCACCCTTTACGATATAGCAATCTCCAATTATTTTGATTCAAAAAATACATTTGCATCATTAAATAAAGACCCCGATAAAATTTTACGTTACGGCGAAAACCCGCATCAACAGGCCATTTTCAGCGGAAACCTGGACGAAATTTTTACCCAAATTCATGGCAAAGAACTTTCTTATAACAACCTGGTAGATGTAGATGCTGCTATACAACTGATTGCAGAATTCACCCCTTTGGGAGAGGCTGTTTTTGCTATTTTCAAACATACCAATGTTTGTGGTATTGCTTCCAGGCCGATTGTTGCAGACTCCTGGAAAGATGCTTTGGCCGGTGATCCGCAAAGTGCATTCGGAGGGGTGTTGATTTGCAATGCAGAAATTGATAAAGCCACTGCCGAAATGATCAGTGAAATATTTTTCGAAGTATTGATTGCCTATTCTTTTTCGGAAGAAGCTCTTGATATATTAACACAAAAAAAGAACCGCATCTTACTTGAATTGAAACCCGGATTTAAAAAAGTAACTAAAATTGTAAAATCCTTATTGAATGGAACACTGTCGCAGGATTTGGATGAAGGAAATTTTGCAGCATGGAAAGAAGCCGGTGGCCGGCCTACAACTGAAACAGAAAAAGCTGATCTTGATTTTGCAAACCTCGTATGCAAACATCTTAAATCGAATGCAATTGCTTTAGTAAAAAACAAACAACTGATTGGCAAAGGATGTGGACAGACCAGTCGCATTGATGCTTTAAGACAAGCCATAGAAAAAGCTTCACAATTCAGTTTCGATTTAAAAGGTTCTGTTTTGGCAAGTGATGCATTTTTCCCTTTTGACGATTGTGTGAAACTGAGTCATGAAGCAGGTATCGAAGCATTCATTCAACCGGGTGGATCTATCCGTGACAAAGATTCGATTGACTATTGTGTTCAAAATAACCTGGCCATGGTGATGACAGGTATGCGTCACTTCAAGCACTGATAAATTAAATGCTGCGAAAAACCCTTTTAAAAACATTCCAATTCATTGGCTTAACAAAAGAAAACCTTTCTGCTGTTAACCCTTTGCATATTCGAAAAAAAGGAACAAGGGCAAAAGCATTATTTGCTTTGAGTTTGGTTTGTATATTATGGGGCACTACATGGGTTGCTTCGAAAATAGCCGTACAGCAAATGCCTGCTTTACAAATGGCGGGTATCCGGCAATTGCTTGGCGGTTTTTGCTATTTGTTATTTTTTATGGTAAAAGGAGCAAAACTTCCCGGCAAAAAAGACTGGGGTCCTATTATCATTTTATGCTTCTTAAATTTTGTATTGAGTAATGCACTATCCACATGGGGTGTAAAATATATCAGTGCAGGACTGGCTTCTATCATTGGTGCCATCTTTCCATTATGGATGGTTGTAATTGCCCTGTTTTCAAAAAATTCCATGTTCGCTCCCAAAGCAGTTATTGGATTATTATTTGGTTTTGGTGGTGTTTGTATTATTTTTTATGAACATCTTTCAGATTTTTTAATCGCTGATTTTCGCTTTGGAATACTGCTTTCATTGACGGCAACATTGACATGGGCATTTGGAACTTTGTACACGAAGAAACATGCGGTACATTTTAATCCCTATTTTAGTCTTGGATTACAAATGTTTATTGCAGGTATCGGTCTTACTTCGTTTACAGAATTTACTAACCTGGCAATTCCTATTGCAGACATTCCCTGGGAAGCTTGGGCAGCTATTGCCTACCTGGTCATATTCGGTTCAATTTTAGCGTTTGTAGCTTACTTGTATGCATTACAGAATCTGGCAACAGAACAGGTTTCTATTTATGCCTATGTAAATCCGATGGTAGCTGTGTTATTGGGCTGGCTGATTTTTCAGGAAAGATTGACCATATTTATTGCCGTCGGAGGACTTGTGACTTTATACGGAGTTTACCTGGTCAATAAATCGCAAAGAGCTTAAAGGCTATTGTTTATTAATATACTCTGCTACTTCACAAACAAACTTTTCATATATTTCTTTCCAACCTTTAAACAGGACATCCGAACCAAGAATTGTATTATGCCAGATAGTGACTAAATTCCCATTCAATGATTTTAATACTTGAAAATAATTCTGCAATTCACACAATGTTTGTTCAGCGGTTAACTTTTGTTCATAAAAAGGATTGGCATCCATGAAGCAAAATGGAGTCATTAATAAATTAGATTGCCATTCATTTTTCAGATCATACCAGAAATACGATTTTGATGTGGAAGCCCTGAAACCATTGATACTACCATAACCCATAGAATAATCTGTTTGAATGCCTGCTTCAATTAAAAGCCGGAAAGTCTCTGGGAGCGTAAACCGAATGTAGTGTTGCCGTGAAGTATCAACTTTTTTTTCGGCAATTTTTAGCAATTTAAAAATTTCATTCTTTATGATCCCAACATTATTACCGCTTTGCCAGGAAGGATGAATGCCTACTGTATATTTTTTATCATGCCGGATGATTAAGTCCCTCATGGCTTTCGTATCGATTGAAATATTTTTATCGTATCGATTTTTATTTTCTGCGACCAGAAAAAAATAATGCGGACTAAGATTGTATTTGTCATGCAGTTCATCCAACCAATCATATACATCAAATGGATCTGTATAAATTCCGGATAAAACTTTGCTCCTATCAAGCATGTTTTTCCAACTTCCTTTTAATAAATCATTTACAGAACCTCCTATGTTTCGAACCATTCCTTTATTTGAAAACGACCAGGCTATATCGATATCATAGGTTGGGGTAAAGTTGAATGTTGATTTTTTAAATTGTATGAATGGAAATTTTTCTAACAAGGATTTTTTCAATTCGCTGAGCCAAATGTCAACCAAAGGCAGATGTAAAAATGAATTTTTAAAAGCCAGCGAATTGATATGTGCATACCGTCCATGTTCATCTTCCTGGTGGGGCAGGTATTCTTCATATCGGCTTATCAAATAAAAAACCGCCGCAAAAATATCAAAAGGAAAATGGCCGCCGGTTTTAAAAAAAGCTTTTTGTCCATTCAATTCAAAACAGTCAATCTGTTGAGCGTAGATTTCTTTTTCAAAAAGAATGGAAACATTTTCTATCCGAAACTCATCTTCAGAAATATGCTCATTACTGTAATTTATTTTAGCACCTGCATGATTTAAAAACCTTGCTTTATCCGTAGTTAATTCGCAAGCATCCAAAAATATTTCCTGGCAAATAAAACCCGTAATGTATTGAAGACGGGGAGAAATATAATTTGAATAGATGAGCAAGTTGCAGCTTTTTGACAAAAATTATTTTCTTTCACCGAATTTTTCAATCCATTGCTGGTTGAACGATTTTTGAGGAAACACTAATTCGTTTCGTTGTTTATGCCAATCTTTTACAAGGTAGTTTACAATCCAGGTTTTCATTTTCCCATTCGCCAGATTCAATATTTTCCGATGCAGCATACCCTGTTTCCAAACCTTCCATGCAAATTTTTCGGCAAAAGGAACATACCCTTGTTCCACCGCTTCACTTCGGTTCTCCAATAATAATTCGTGCAAATTAATCTTCACCGGACAAACCGATGTACAAGCTCCGCAGAGTGAAGATGCATTACTAAGATGTTTCCAATCGCCAAGGTCATTTAAGTGAGGAGTGATCACAGATCCTATCGGACCGCTATAGGTTGTTTCGTAAGCATGGCCACCAATATTTTTATATATCGGGCAGGCATTTAAACAAGCACCGCAACGAATGCAATATAAACTCTCCCGCATTTTTTCGTTGGCCAAAATATTTGTCCGGCCATTGTCCAGCAAAATAACATACATCTCCTCCGGGCCATCTGTTTCTCCGGCCATCCTCGGACCGCTAACAATTGTATTATAAGAAGTAATAGTTTGCCCGGTACCGAAAGTAGAAAGCATCGGCCAGAACAGCGCTAAGTCTGTCATGGAAGGAATCATCTTTTCGATGCCGACAATGACGATATGTGTCTTTGGCCAAGAGCAGGTTAGGCGGGCATTTCCTTCATTTTCCGTAATAGCAATTCCGCCGATATCGGCGATGATGAAGTTTGCTCCGGTAATTCCAATTTCTGCTTCCACATATTTTTTTCGCAACTTTTCTCTGGCTACTAAAGTCAGTTGTTCCGGTGTAAGATTGGGTTCTGTAAAAAGTTTTTCATGAAAAAGTTTAGCTACATCTTCTTTACTTTTATGCATAGCCGGTGTAACAATATGATAAGGCGGCTCACCATCCAGCTGTTGAATATATTCGCCAAGATCTGTTTCAACACTTTCAATACCATGCTCTTCTAAAAATGCATTCAGGTGAATTTCTTCGGTCACCATGCTTTTACTTTTAACGATGCTTCGGCATTTTTTTTCTTCGCAAATTTTTTTTATTTCAGCTAAAGCCTGCTGAGCATTTTCTGCCCAAATAACTTTAGCTCCCCGTTTTGTAATAATTGCTTCGAATTCTTCCAGGTTCTTATCCAGCTTTTCAATCGCTTTCCATTTCAGGTTTTTTACTTTCTCTCTGGCCAGTTCAATATCTAGGAATTGTTTTTTTCCGCGGGGTACCACAGAATTATATTTTCCAATGTTGAAATTAATTTTTCGCCGATGTTCTTTATCGGCTGCTTTGATAGTACTTTTTGCAATGAATGAAGAAAAATGTTCGGACATGTATGAAAGTTAAAACATTATTTTGAGCAAATTTAAACTGGCTTTGTATTTCTATGCTGAAGCATTTTTTACCTGGAAATAATCCTGTGCAATCGAATCCAACGCATTCCAAAAATCCTCTCCGTATTTTCTGATCAATGGTTCCTTTAAAAAATGATGAACAGGTGTTTTTAATTTTTTACCAAACGCACAGCCCGGATCGCAAAGCGATTCACGGGGTTCATAATTCAGCATTTCATATTCATCGGCCATTTTTACACGAATTGGAAATAAATGACAACTGATGGGTTTCTTCCAATCTGTTTTTTTATCATTATACGCCTGTTCAATGCCACATTTGATAATACCTTGTTCATCTTTATGACCATAAGCACACAAACCGCCATCGATAGTTGTTGTTACCCATCCAAATGTTTCGTCGTGATGAAACAGTCCTTGTTTATTAATTGCATCCATCCCATCGGTTGTCATATAGGGTTTGATGGTTTCGTAAATCTCTTTCAATTTTATCATCTCCTTTTCTTCAAGAGGGGCTCCTGCATCGCCATCTTCGCAACAACCGCCTTTGCAACTATTCAAATCACAAACAAATTGCTCCTGCACCACTTCATCACTTACCAATATATTATCTATCGAAATCAAAATATAAATTTAATGTCAAAAATAGGAAGCTATCTGATGGATTAAAAAACAAGACCTGAATTTCCTTATTTCCATTTCAATGTATTGATCAAATGCTCGAGGTCTTTTTTCAAAAATGCATTCACCGTACTTAATGAATCTTCGTTTGGCGTAGCATCAAAATAAAGAGCACCCCGAATAAAATTTTTAGTTGAATCCGTCAGAAAAAACTGGTTGGCAGTTGCCGTATTACCTGAAAGGGTAAAATAAATTCCCGAAATATTATTGGCTGTTATCAACGCCATGGGTTCGATAGCTGTAGCCTTGTATGTATGTTGCTTGTACGACATGGTAAAGGCATCATTTACCAAAGAGTCGATGCTGTTTTTTCCAACTTCTTTATAACTGATATATATTCTTCCGGATAATTGAGGAAAATCAATATTCAACCAATATGGATTTTCAGGTTTTTCTTCAAAAAAACTGCTATCCTTCGCAATCGTTGCATAGGTTGGATATTCGAAACTAAATGGGTATCCCGGCTGGTTGAATTCCTGATATTTTTTTTCCGGAAAATCGATCTTGTAATAACCTCTAGGCTTGAACGTATAATTACTATTACAGCTGCATAAGATAAACATTGAAATACAAGCAGTAAATAAGGATTTCGTATTCATCTGGTTTTTCATTTATCAATAGTTGCAATAGTCAATTTCACTTTTTGTATCCTGCTTTTATCGGCTTCCAAGACTGTAAAATTAAAATCACCCAAATTAATCACATCATCCACTTTAGGTATGGCGCCATAAATTTCTAATATTAATCCTGCCAGTGAATCACTTTCACCCTTTACTTCGTCAAACGTGTTTTGTGGAATTTGAATAGCTCTGCATACATCATGAAGCATGGTTTTTCCTTCGAATATATAATTGTACTCATCCAGTTTTTTGAAATCGGTTTCATCGTCATCAAACTCATCGCGGATTTCGCCAATAATTTCTTCCAGCACATCTTCCATGGTTACAATTCCACTCGTTCCTCCAAACTCATCGACCACAAAAGCAAAATGCATCCGCTTTAATTGAAATTCCCGTAAAAGGTCTTTGATGAATTTTGATTCGGGTACAAAAAATGGTTGCCTTATCAGGCTATGCCAATTAAAATTATCATCTTTTTCTAAAAACGGAATGACATCTTTTGTATTAATTATTCCTGCCACTTCATCCATATTGGCTTTATATACCGGCAACCTGGAATAATGAAGTTTTTCAATACGGTTTACCAGGTCCGAAAATTTAGTATTGAATTCTATACCACTGACATCCATCCTCGATTTCATGATTTGTTTTACCGTGATGTCTCCAAACTTTACAATTCCCTTTAAAATATTTTTTTCTTCTTCATCAGTTGAAACATCAATGGCCTGGTTCAATTCTTCCAAACTGGTAGCTTGCGATCGGTCGGCACCCAATTTTTCACCTATCACATCGGCCAGTGATATTAAGCGTATACTTATTTTTCTTAATACTAAATGAAGTGATTCAACAATATAAACAGCTCCATAGGCAAACCGGATATTGTTTTGAGCTGCCCATATTTTAGGCAAAATTTTACCAACAAAAACAAGCACAAAAACAATGATAATAACTTTTACAATAAACGTAAAATCAATGAAGAGAATTTGAATTTTTCCGGGAGTTAGAAATTGGCTGATTAAAAAATTTGCCAGGATAATGATACAGATATTGAAAAAAGTATTGGCTAAAAGAAAAGAAGTGTACAATTCTTTTTTTTCTTCGAGCAATGAAATTATTTTTTTTGCTGCACTATGCTGTTTAGTTTTTAGCAGATTGATGTCCTTTACATTTAAGGAAAACATAGCCACTTCTGATCCGGAAATGATAAATGTCAAAACCAACAATAGCAGCAATAAAATACTCAGAAAGGTTGTTCCCTGTGTGTTTATGCTTAGTAAAATATTTATAAAAAGATTTTGCAGACTGACCATGTAAAGGAATAAATCCAACGGATATTATTTTGGTTAATAAAATGATCAGCAATAAAATAGTTGCTGCTCATGTGTGCAAATCTATATCATTAAAAATTCAGAAGTTTAATAGGCTCTGTCGATATTGCTTTCATCAGTGGATGAAGCGTTATCATCATGACTATCTTCTTGAGCTGAAGAAGGTACAGAGCCTATAGACTCAGCTCTTTTGTCAAGCATAATCAGGTTATCACCTACAACTTCTGTTGCAAACTTGTGATTGCCGTCCTTATCATCCCAACTGCGGGTTTTCAATCGGCCTTCAATATAAACAAGACTTCCTTTGTGCAAATATTTTTGCGCCAAGTCGGCCAAGCCTCTCCATAAAACTACTGTATGCCATTCTGTTTGAGAAACCAGCTTTCCGGTTCTGTCTTTAAATGTTTCTGTGGTGGCTAATGGAAACTTAGCTACTCCAATGTTTCCTTCCAGAAACTGTAAATCCGGATCTTTTCCGAGGTTTCCTATCAAAATAACTTTATTAACTCCTCTCATAAAATTTACTTTTCAATGTTGATCAATCGATAATACCTGACTCTTAAAATTAATTTTTTTATCTGACATAGTAAATTTTTTAAATACATGAAAAAGAAATGAGCAAAAAAGCCTGGAAATTATTGGTATTCCAACTCAAAATATTGATGAATGATTTTCGGAAAACTGTATTGCTTTAATTTGCCAGAATTGATCCAAACCCATTCTTTATTGTCTTTTAATTCTTCAGCCGTTTTTATTTTTATAAACCTTCCTTTTATAAGTTGGTGTGATAACTGTTGTTTGACAAGTTCTGAATAAGATTCAATACTAAACCCTGAATTTTTTATTAATCCTGATTCTGAAATCAAGTTCTTCAACGACTTTATTGTAATTTCTTTTTTTGTTTCAATCAATGGAAACTCAAACAATCCCTGCCAGATGTCTTTTTTAGTTCGTTGAACGATGGCCGTTTTTTTCTTGTATTCAATGACTAAATAATTAAAATATCGAAGTCTTATTAAAAGCTTTTTTTTCTTTACGGGTAATTCATCAATTTTTTCGTTTTGAAAAGCAACGCATCGTTTTTTAAGAACACAAAGATTACAAGCTGGTAAAGCTGGTTTACAAATGACGGCCCCAAAATCCATTATAGCCTGATTATAGATTCCCGGTTTTTTTTTATCCAACACCGAATCAGCCAGTTTTGAAAATATTTTTTTCCCTTCTGAAGTATCAACCGGGGCATTGATTCCAAAAACTCTTGCCAAAACCCTGAAAACATTTCCATCTAAAACTGCATGAGGCTTATTAAAGGCAAAAGATGCAATGGCTGAAGCGGTATAAGGTCCTACTCCTTTTAATGATTTTAATTCTTCAAAAGATTCCGGGAAAATTCCTTTCTTTTCTTTGGAAATATATCTTGCTGTAATAAGTAAGTTTCTGCAACGACTATAATAACCCAATCCTTCCCAAATTTTAAATACCTGGTCATCAGATGCATTTGCCAGTTTATGAATGTCAGGATATTTTGTTATAAACTTTTGATAATAAGGCAGCCCCTGTTCAACCCTTGTTTGTTGCAGAATAATCTCACTTAACCAAATTTTATATGGATCTGATTCTCCTTTCCAAGGCATTGAACGGTCGTTTTTGTCCCTATTCCATTTTAAAAGAAGCCTTGTAAAATCTTTTTCCAACTTAATCGAATTGTTCTTTTTCATACTAAAAAATGAAGAGATAATGCCAAATCTCCATTTTTTTTACATACAAATGGGTCATAGTTTATAAAAGATTTCTTTATATCCTATTGACAATCATATATATTTGTAATACATTTAGTAAATTACCTTCATAAAATCATTAACATGAGAAAAGCTGACCTGGTAAATCAGATTTCCGAAAAAACCGGAATCCCTAAAGTAGATGTACTTGTAACCCTTGAATCTATGTTCAAAGAGGTCAAGGATTCTATTTCTAAAGGCGAAAATATTTATATCCGTGGTTTCGGCAGTTTTATCACCAAAAAAAGAGCTGCAAAAATTGGTAGAAATATTAAAAAAAATATAGCCGTTCATATTCCCGAACATTATATTCCAGCATTTAAACCAGCTAAAGAATTTGTTGCAGAGGTGAAAAAGCTCAGTACTCCTTCGTAACTTTGCCGGGAAATTTTAAACATTGAAAAAATCACAATTTCTTGCAGCAGGCATAGGTTTATGCCTGGTATTTATCTTATATTTCGGAGGCCGTACAGTTTCTGTTAAACCAACAAGCCCTGTAACTAACACACAGGAAACCAACACTATATCAACTGATACTTTATTGCAATTAGCTAAAAGTAAACTTAGTCCAGAACAAATAGTTCGAATTAATTCTTTAGAGAATTTAGTAGTAAGAGGCAATGTAAAAGATCAGCAAATTGCCACATTTCACCAGTTAGCTCACTTCTGGAAAGACAGTGCAAAGAATTTTGAATCATACGCCTGGTACGAATCTGAAATAGCAAGATTGGAAAATTCAGAAAAAAGCCTGAACTTTGCCGCCCACTTGTTTTTAGACAACCTTCGATCCGAACAGAATTTGTCTTTAAAAAAATGGAAAGCCATTCAGGCAAAAGACCTGTTTGAAAGATCTTTGCGTATTAATCCTGATAATGATTCATCAACTGTTGGCCTTGGTTCATGTTACCTTTTTGGAAACATAAGCGACAACCCGATGGAAGGAATTTTGAAAATCAGAAAAGTAATTGATAAAGACAGTAACCATGTGTATGCAAATATGATGCTTGGTTATGGTTCAATTCTTTCAGGACAGTACGATAAAGCAATCAGCCGATTTGAGAAAGTAGTGAAAATGTATCCGGAAAATCTGGAAGCCATATTAAACCTGGCAGAAGCATTTGAACAAAAAGGGGACAAGGTATCGGCAATTCATTGGTACGAAAAAAGTTTGAAACTGATCAGTGTATCTGCTTATGTAGATGAAGTAAAACATCGGATAACAGAATTGAAGAAGTAAAAACATTATTATAATCACATATTAAAACTCATTGAGTATGCCTTGCGGTAAAAAGAGAAAGCGTCATAAGATAGCAACGCACAAAAGAAAAAAGAGACTGAGAAAGAATCGTCATAAAAAGAAGAAATAATTTTTTTGATGATGTACCGGGCGTTTTACACTTCCGGTACATTCCTTTTTTTTCTTATTACATTTTCCTGTTCTACATTCTGCCCCATTTTAGCTATTAATAATCCATAATTGGATTGGGAAATGGTATATTGAACGGATTAATGTAATCCTATATCATAGTGTACACTCAAATAATCTGGTTGTTTTTTGAATAAAGAACTCATCATAAACTCCATTCCACAAGGCGTTGAAATTGCTTTGCTGGAAGATAAGAAGCTTGTAGAACTACATTCCGAAAAATCGGATGCCCGTTTTTCAGTTGGCGATCTTTACCTGGGAAAAGTGAAAAAACTTATTCCGGGTTTAAATGCTGCTTTCGTAGACGTAGGGTTCGAAAAAGATGCTTTTCTGCACTATACAGATCTTAGTCCGTTTGCAAAATCACTATTGAAGTTCACCCATCTTTCTATTAACGAAAAAGCGGAAAAAGGATTTGATATTGGAAATATGGAAATTGAACCGGAAATAGTTAAAACCGGAAAGATCAATGAAGTATTAGGGGGAAAACCAAGTATCCTTGTTCAGATTCTTAAAGAACCCATAGCTGCCAAAGGACCTCGTTTAAGTTGTGAAATTTCGCTGCCTGGACGCTTTGTAGTAATCACTCCTTTTAACAATATAGTTGCGGTTTCCCGTAAAATACATTCTTCTGAAGAACGTAAAAGACTTCAGAAAATAGTAGAATCCATCAAGCATAAAAACTTTGGTGTAATAGTACGTACTGCTGCAGAAGGTAAAAAAACGGCTGAACTTCATGAAGACCTGAGTTCATTGATTGAAACCTGGAATACCATTCAGAGTAATCTGAAAGGGGCGGTTGCGCCAAGTAAAATTTTGAGTGAACAAACCAAAACTACCAGCATTCTGCGAGATTTATTGAGTGAAGACTTCAATAAAATTGTAGTAAATGATAGGAATATTTTTGACGACACTAGGGCATATATTCAACGGATTGCTCCGGAAAAAACTGAAATCGTTTCCTTTTATCAAAACGGAACAACCATTTTCGACCATTTTGGTATTACCAAACAGATCAAATCAGCTTTTGGAAAGACGGTAAATCTTGATAGTGGTGCCTATCTCATTATTGAACATACAGAAGCCCTACATGTAATTGATGTAAATAGTGGTTATAAAAGCGTAGGCAATAACCAAGAGCAAAATTCCATGGAAACGAATATGGAGGCTGCCAAAGAAATTGCCAATCAATTAAGATTACGTGACCTGGGTGGAATTATTGTCGTTGATTTCATTGATATGAAACTTCCGGAGAATAAAAAGAAGTTGATGGAGTCCATGGAAGAATTTATGAAGACAGACAGGGCTAAGCATGCAGTTTTACCGATTTCAAAATTCGGTTTGATGCAGATAACCCGCCAACGAATGAAGCCTGAAATGAATATTAATACACAGGAAGTTTGTCCTAGTTGTACCGGAACGGGTAAAATTTCATCTACATTGATCCTGGAAGATGAAATTGAAAAGAACCTGAACTACCTGTTTACGCATAAACACACAAATTTAAGTATCGTTGTAAGTCCAATTATTTATGCTTACCTGACCAAGGGTTGGTTATTTTCAATTGTAAGTAAATGGAGAAGAAAATACCGTCAGAGTTTGAAACTGACTTCAGATTCGAATTATCACTTAACAGAATTTCACTTTTACGATAAGAATGAAGAAGAAATTAAACTATAAGAAAAGACCGGCAAGCCGGCCTTTTTCTTTTTAACTTCTTGTATTTTTTAGCTTCTGTCCCTCGATCCCAAAAATATCATTACATACTGTGCTAATGTAGCAAGAGATGCTAAAGCAGCCACAACATATGTTGAAGCGGCCCATGATAATGCATTTTTTGCTTTAGGGTATTCTCTTTCATTGGTTATATTTGTCCTGTCAAGCCATTCTAATGCCCTTTTACTAGCATCAAACTCGACAGGCAGGGTTATTATTGAAAATAAAGTGGTCATGGCAAATATGACGATACCACCCAATAAAAGCTCTGGGAAACTATTGATTAACAGGATACCACCTAATAAGATCCACTGTACTATTCCTGAACTAAACTGAACTACAGGTACCAGTTTACTGCGCATAGTCAACCATAAGTATGCGTTTGCATGCTGAACAGCATGCCCACATTCGTGAGCGGCTACGGCTGCAGAAGCGATACTAACGCCACTATATACATCCGGACTCAGATTAACGGTTTTATTTACCGGATTATAATGATCGGATAAGAACCCCTCTACAGAAATCACTTTTACATCCGAAATTCCATTATCCCGGAGCATTTTCTCGGCTATATCCTTTCCGGACATGCCATTAGCCAGCGTTATTTTGCTGAATTTCTTGAACTTGTTTTTCAACATCGCTGAAACAAGCATACTAAGTCCTACAAAAAGCAGGGATACAATCATAATGGAAGGAGTCATGATAAAATTGTTTTATTTTTCATTATTTACAACAAATCTAAATCCAAAAATGCGAATGATTTAATTATACCTTGAAAATTAACGATTTGCCGACTTTTTGTCAGAACTACCCCGATTTTAGAAACTGAATCATGCCATAAATTACTACATCAAAAAGAAATCAAAATGACTTATAGTATTGTAATTCAATACTTTATATTGTTATAAAATGACTTAACATTCAACTTATTTAACCATCATACGTGTTTGAAAGTTATTCACAAGGGTAAAAATTAATTTTGAAATGTGGCACATATTTGTAACTTAGTGCCAGAATTTAATGGGTTAGTAAGTAAAAGGGTCAATCGAAAGAAAGACCCTTTTCACTTTTTGAAGACTTTCTCAAATCACTGCATTTTCAAAAAATACAACTCCGTTTTTCATTAAATTGATAAATTTCAGATTGAAAAAATCTCCATGTCATTTTCAACCTTCTCAACTTTTTATTTATTGCAATCATTTGAATTTGCAAAAAAATCAAATGACATATCTTTAAAAAATGGCGAAAGTAAAAACAGCATTTTTTTGTAAATCCTGTGGACATGAAAGTACAAAATGGATTGGTAAATGTCCATCCTGTGAACAGTGGAATACATTCATTGAAGAAGTTATTTTAAAAGACAAAGAATCGAAAGAAGACTGGAAGGATTTTAAAGAAACAAAAAGAATAAATAAAACTATAGCATTAAGTGATATCATCAGTACGAAGGATGAACGGATATTAACAGATGATACAGAATTGAACAGAGTATTGGGTGGTGGAATTGTACCTGGAAGTTTTGTCCTCATCGCCGGAGAACCGGGTATCGGCAAGTCAACACTTTTTCTGCAATTGGGTTTACAAATGAAAAGCATGCTTACGCTTTATGTAAGCGGCGAAGAAAGTGAACAACAAATAAAATTACGAGCCGACCGGTTAGGCATGCAAAATGAAAACTTCTATTTGCTTACTGAAACATCCACCCAGACTATATTTCAGGAGATTAAGAAACTTAAACCTGAATTAATCATTGTAGACTCTATCCAAACACTCAGTACCAATTTAATAGACTCATCTCCCGGAAGTATTTCACAAATACGTGAATGTGCAGCCGAGTTTCAACGATTTGCAAAAGAAACAAATACCCCTGTTTTTATCATTGGTCATATTACAAAAGATGGTGCTATTGCCGGACCAAAAATTCTGGAGCACATGGTTGATACGGTATTACAATTTGAGGGTGACCGCCATTATGCATATCGTATTTTAAGAACCATCAAAAACAGATTCGGTAATACTTCAGAGTTAGGTATTTACGAAATGAATGAATCTGGAATGAAAGGCGTACTCAATCCAAGTGATTTATTAATTACACAAAAAGAAGAACAATTAAGTGGTACTGCCATTGCAGCAACCATTGAAGGAATACGGCCATTACTGTTAGAAGTGCAGGCTCTGGTTACGCAATCTGTTTATGGAACACCACAACGAACAGTAAGCGGTTTTGATTTAAGAAGACTTCAATTATTATTAGCCGTACTGGAAAAACGAGGAGGCTTTCATTTTGGATTGAAAGATGTTTTTTTAAATATTGCCGGAGGTATAAAAGTGGAAGATCCATCCTCTGATCTGGCCGTTCTTTGTGCCTTATTATCATCATTTGAAGACGTTCCGCTACCACACAATATCTGCTTTGCCGGAGAAATAGGGCTAAGTGGTGAAATAAGAGCCGCCAACAGAATAGAACAACGCATAGCTGAGGCAGAAAAATTGGGATTTGAAAAGATTATTATATCCAAATACTCTCAAAAAGGATTGAATCATAAAAAGCAGCATATCGAAGTGGTGGCACTAGGACAGGTGGAAGAAGTTTATCGTCATTTATTTTAAACATTTTTATGCAACTCTTTCAAGAAATTAAAGAGTCCGTACTTCAACTATTTTTCCCACATATATGTGCCGGTTGCGGCAGTGATTTATTAAACCGTCATAACCTGATTTGCATGCGATGCATGGACGCCTTGCCCCAAACTCAGTTTGAACTGCATGCCGAAAACCCAATAGAAAAAATATTTTGGGGAAGGTTATCTATCGAAAAAGCCAGCTCTCAATATTATTTTACCAAAGACTCCATCATGCAAAGATTGATGCACCAGATAAAATATAAAAGCAATAAAGAACTCTGTATTTTCTTAGGCCGCTTGATGGGGCAGCAATTGATTCAATCCAATCGTTTTAAAGAAATTGATGCATTGGTTCCATTGCCCTTACACCCCGAAAAGGAAAAACGAAGAGGATATAATCAAGCAGAGTTATTATGCATTGGAATGGCTGAAACCATGTATTTACCTATACTTAAAAATGCTGTCATCAGAACAGAACATACCGAATCGCAAACAAAAAAAGGAAGAGTAGACAGGTGGTTGAATATGGAAAACAAATTTGAAATACCCGATAAAGAATCATTAAAGAATAAACATTTATTACTGGTAGATGATGTGGTAACTACCGGAGCTACACTGGAAGCATGTGGCAGTTCCATACTGAATATTACCAATTCAAAACTGAGTATTGCCACCCTTTGCTATTCATCTTAATATGACTTTGATAGCTTATTTTTGAAACTGCATGAGATCAACTTTTTTTTACTCTTTATTATTCACGATTTTTTTAGCTGCCTGTAAAAAAGAATCATTCATTAGCAGCCCCGATGCAAAAGTGAATCTTA
>JAYWCV010000067.1:0-3802 GCA_043780275.1 Chitinophagaceae bacterium | reverse complement strand
GCATTAAAGTACCAGATTTCTCTTCCAAAAGTCCCAAAAGCTGCTGTAGCAGTAAAAAGGTAATTACGGTGCCTTGATTCAAGACCTGTAATTAAAAATTGAATTTGTGCACGTGATGCATTGTTTGAAACACTGGCTAAAGATGGATTATTGGGATCCAACACTTCTTCCAGTTTTAAACATCCCGTAAAAGAAAAAATAGTGATTGTAAAAATTACAGTCTTTAATATGATATGTTTCATGATGATTACGTTTATAAATTAAAAGTCAATATTTATATGAAAGAACAGGCGCCTTGTAGTTGGAAAGGGTGATACATCCACATTACCAGCAATTGACTGAGCCCCGAATGTTGAAGTTTCCGGGTCATATCCTTCATATTTTGTAATCAAAAACACGTTGTTTCCCGATGCACCAATTCTGATACGGTTTACAAATCCTTTAAACAAACTGGTTACCTGGGATTGTGGAAGTGAATAATATAATCCTACTTCTCTCATTTTGAAGAAGCTGGCATCCTGCACCCATCTTCCTGCATTATTAAATGGAGCTGGCGGACGCTGACGTCCGTTTGGTACTCCATCTTTATTATCATCATCAAACCATCCTTTTGTTGTTCCTCCGGCATCGGTAAGGAAACTGGTAAGATTAATGTTATCTCCACCTTTACGCCATTCCCACATCATGCTGAATTCAAAATTCTTTAAAAAACTTACCGAGTTCATCCAGGACATGGTAAACTTTGGCTGATTTTCACCCCACACTGTAAACACTCCAGGTCTAACAGCCGGTGAACCAACTATTGTTAGAGGGCTTTCGCCTTCTTTGATAAGGTAAGTGCCTAAACCGGTTCCAAAAGCTCCTGTGAGATAGGATGGTATGCCAAGCCTTTTAACCACAACATCATTTTTCCACCACATGACTCTTGAAAACCAGCGAACCTTTGATTTCTGAATTACAGTTCCCGAAAGAGATAATTCAATACCCTTGTTTTCAAGTTCTGCTTCATTACTGGGCGTTGTGTTTACACCTACCGTTGGCGAAAGGCTTAAGTTTTGAATATTATTGGCCGTTGTCTTAATATAATAAGTTGCTTCCAGCGCAATACGGTTATCTAAGAACCCCGCATCAATACCAAATTCTATTTCACGTGCTGTTTCGGGAATGATTTGAGTATTGCCAATCTGAGTTGAAACGGTAGAACCAAGCAATCCTCCAATATTTGTTCCGTCCAATGGTGTAAATGTTGATCCAAAAGCAACCGGGCCGGCCGTTTCACCATAAGCAATACGAGGTTTCAATAGATTGATGAAACCCACTTTCCAGAAATCGAAGTTTGTAAGATTAATTGCCAAGGATGCTTTGGGAAATGCATATAATTTATCTTTGTCTCCATTGAGAGTAGATTTATCAAAACGTACGCCAACAGTTCCTATTATTTTATCATCCCAGTTCACTTCTTCCTGTGCAAATATGCCGGCTTCCCTTACAGAACTATTGAATTGCTGATCAATTTCCTGAATTGTAGCTTGCCGCACATTTGTTTGTTTGGGTGCCAGGCCACGACCCCTCATAAAAAAAGAGCTGTTATCAAATTCTAGTCGAACGAGACCTGCCTGAGAAGTAAAATTGAGATTTCGGTAATTCGCCGTATGAACCAGGATTGCCTGGATATTTTTATTAATATTCTCTTGTCTTCCGTGTAATACATCCCCCGGATTTGCCTGTGCCCGTTGAAACTGCAAATCCTCCGGCAAATGAATTAGCGTTGTATTTTGTACATAATCTAAGCCCCCGGTTACCTGAAGTTTTAAATCAGAATTTTCTTTGTTATAAATCTGCCAATTCAATGTTCCTGATTGAATAAACCTGTTTACTACCGAATTATTGGTTGCTTTATCTGTTACAGCTAATGGATTTTCCCTGGGACCCCCGTAATCAATATCAGGATAAAAACCTGCTACATTTTTACGCATATCAAAGTAATTAGGTATGTAAGCAATATTGTAACCTATGGAGGCACCGGTATTATTTTGATTTCCTGTAAAACCACGGTCTGTGCTGGTTCGGATATAGTTTGTATTGGAAGTGAAACTGAGGTTTTTACTTATTTTATGTTCAATATTTGTACGGATGGAATAACGTTCAAATCCGGTTCTTCTGATAATTCCGTCTTCATTTGTCATTACAGCACCAATAAAGAATTTTGTTTTATCCGTACCGCCGGTTATGCTTAATCGGTTGTTTAATAAACTTGCAGTATTCCCATAAAACATATCTTCAAAATCAAAGATCTGTCCTGTGGTTTGTGCCTGTTGAAAACGGGCTAACTCTGTTGCTCTTTTAGCTGCATTTGTAAAAAAGAAATTAATTTTTTCCACACTCCAATTATCTGTTCCAACTAAACGTAAAGGACGTCCATATCCAATATCTTGTCCGAAACTGATTGCTGTTTTTCCAACCGAACCTTTTTTGGTTGTAATAATGATTACACCGGCATTAGCACGTGTACCATAAATTGCTGAAGATGAGGGTCCCTTTAAAACTTCAATAGTTTGAATATCATTGGGATTGATGTCGGCCAAACGGTTTGAACCATCATCCTGGGCAGGAGCACCAGCACCTGCCGCAGCTCCGGAAACTGTTGCACGACCCGTACGTTGAAACGAGTTGTTAATATAAACACCATCAAGTATGATAAGTGGTTGAGAAGCTCCAATCAATGATGAAACACCTCTTAACTGAATAGACATACCTCCGCCGGGGGCACCTCCGTTCATCCTGATATTGGCTCCCGGAACCTTACTATACAGTGCGCCATCAGTTGTTTGAATTTGGGTTGTTCCCAAAAGTTCTTTTGCGTTAATAGAGGTTATAGCATTGGCAAGATTTTTTCTTTTTACAGAAGTTGCCAGACCTGTAACCACCACTTCTTCAAGGTTCAGCTCATCGATTTTAAGCGATACTTTAATGTCCTTATTATTTGGCGAAACGGAAACTGATTGTGAAACGAAGCCAACCTGGGAAATAACCAATGTAACATATTTATTATCTGGGATAGATAGTGTAAATGTGCCATCCGTATTGGTCATTGTGCCTGACCTGGTACCCTTAATTTGTACTGACACATTTGATAATGGTTCTTTTTTTGTTGCATCCGTAACCGTTCCTTTAACGTCGTATTGACTGAACCCTGCAAAGGAGATTGAGAGAAACAGCAATAGCGATGCTGCATTTAAAAATAATTTTTTCATGCAAATATGTTTTAGTTATTTTAAAATTAATGATAATATATCCAAATTAGTATGGATTTTTTAGCAAGTTTTCCACAATTCTTTAATTGAAGTTGCTGTATTTCAAACATGGTCGGTGTCCCACCGACCAAAATATTTTTCAATTTAAGGCTTAGCAATAATACATGTTGGAAGTAACTCATACCAGGGTTTCTGTTCAGATTTGTGCGACATCGACTATGGCAAAGACCTGATTTTATGCAATTTATTTTGGCTAAAGCCAATTGCATTTATATTGAATTGCCCGCCTTTAAAGGCGGGGCAATAAAGTTTTGAAGTTCCTGACTTTAGTCAAACCAATAAAAAATAAATAACTCAACCAACTTCTAAATCTATTTCATATGTTGAATGATGGTGAATTCCTGTTCGAAACTGAGCGAATCCCGATATAACTGATCAATAAAGTCTTTCCCAAATTTTGCATAGAAAGGAATAAAATTTTCTACCCGCTCCTGCAAACCGTTTTTCGGAAAATATTGTTGTTTGATTTTCTGTATCTGATTTTGCTG
>JAYWCV010000066.1:0-23787 GCA_043780275.1 Chitinophagaceae bacterium | reverse complement strand
CCAAAAAGAACCGAATTGTTGAATACTAAAAAAGAACAGGATTAACTGTCTGCATTTTTAATTATCACATCTACTTGAAATGTATCCTTTTTGTTTGTTTTGGCTTTAGCCAAATAAACATTGGGGCTAAAGCCCTTTTATTGTTACTTATTCTACCCCGTTCTAAAGAACGGGGCAATATAAGAACGGGGCAATAAATAAACAGGGTAATGCAAGAACAGAACAATTCAAGAATGGGGCTATGAAAGAACAGGGAATAAATAAACAGGGTAATATAAGAATAGGGCAATGCAAGATCAGAGCAATGAATAAAGGAGATTTTGAAATGAATCCATTGCACCGCTCCCGTCCGAACGGAGTTAATCCGGGCGGGCTTTAGAGCTGTGATAAAATATTTTGTTTGTTTTGGCTTTAGCCAAATAGTTATTGGGGTTAAAGCCCTTTTTATTGTTACTGATTTTTACTAAAAAATGGCTCTTGAGTAAAGGAATAGAGAATTGTATATTTGAAAAATGCCGGCACAAAAAAAATCTGTTCCAAAACTAAAATCGGTAAAACCATCCGGTCTGAAGGATGAAAGTTTTTTCGAAATGGTTTATATAATTGTCAGGCAAATACCCAAGGGCAGGGTTAGCACTTACGGAGCTATAGCAGCCGTTATAGGTACAAAGCAATCGGCCAGAATGGTAGGATGGGCCATGAACGGCGCACATCGGATAAAACCAAATGTGCCTGCTCACCGGGTGGTAAACCGAAATGGAATGCTCTCTGGTAAAATGCATTTCGAAACACCTGACCGAATGCAGGAATTGTTGGAAAAAGAAAAAATCAAGATTGAAAAAGATTGCATCGTTGATTTTAAAAAACATTTCTGGAACCCGGCAGAAGAAATGGCTATCTGATTAAAACAGGTAACTTTATACAAATGCCTTAATTACTGCACTCAAATTTTCATCTACAAGTATTATTATGAACGATAAAATCATCACAGGTACTGTCTCTTTTGTAAATCACGAGAAAAAATATATTGCCATTGAGTATGAACAAAATGACAGGAAAAAAGTAGTAAACGGATATGTTGATGAAAAACTTCCAAAAAAATTAGTGGAAAAGAAAGCAGACAAAAAAAAGCATGTTTATCATATTGGTGATACCGTACGTTTCAGCTTGGGAAAATCAGGTCGGGGAGATAAACTGGTTGCTACAAATATTGAATACCTGTACAATAATGCATTAGATATTCTGGTGAATAAAGCCAGAACTGAAAATGAGTTTACGGGATATTTGAAATATATTGACGGAAAATTTTTTGTGAAGGAAATGGACAGTTACCTTTTTTTCCCAACTACCTTGTCTCCCTGGCAGGTAAAACCAAAAGAAAATGACCTGAACGAGGCAGTCATTTTTGAATTGGAAAATATGGGCAATAAAGAGAAAGTCACAGCTTCACTTATCAACCAAAAATTTATTACTGAATATTACCTGGCAGAAAAAGCGTTTTCAAAAAAGGAGATAATAGAAGCAACCGTTTATAAAATCACTCCACATGGATTTTATCTGAATGTGTTTGGAGAAAAAATACAGGCAAAACTTGCTACCACTGCGGCTAACCTGCCAAACAAATTAAATACGGGAGACAAAGTCAGAATATTAATTACTTATTTAAGCAAAATGAAAATTGTGGTTGAGGCAGTTTTATAAATCTTCCAAAACTAATTCACTTATACCAAGCTGTAATGCTACTTTAGTTTTAGTGGGAGACTCTATTGTAAATAAGAGTATCAGCACAAAGGCTAAAGCTAGAAAAGCATAGTTGGCTGTTAAAACAAAACTGATAATGGAAAAAATACAAGGGCCTTCCAGTAAAGACCATTTAATAATACTTGCTGAACGATAAATTTCGAATTTTTCTTTTGCGGAAGATTGCAATTCTTCCATCTGTATTAATTTCTTTTTAAAAAAAGCCGAACCAGCAAAATATCCAGCCGCTGCCAATACAATTGTAATGATCTGAAATAGTTTATCCATTTCTTTAGCAGGAGACACTATCATTTTGTTATACACTATGAAAATAGAAATGGCAACAAAAATTATTTGTCCCATCAATAACGTCTTATGCAAAATGTTTAAAGCTTTAAAGCAGTAACCCTTATTCATTAATAATTTTTAATGCAATTTTTACAAACTTGCTAAATCCTTTTAACTATAATAAGGACTGATCATACAATAAATAACCACACCGGTAACGGCTACATAAAACCAAATGGGCCAGGTAATTTTTGCCAGTTTTTTATGCCGTGGAAATTCACCCACCATGGCCCGGTAAGCCGTAAATAAAATAAACGGAAGTATGATGGCTGCCAGAAAAATATGTGATATTAAAATGGCATAATAGATATACCGAACAGTTCCTTCACCAGCAAATTTTGTTTCGCCAGAAAACACATGATGGCAGATATAGCTAATTAAAAAAAGAACAGACAGAAACATGGCCGTTATCATGATCCGTTTGTGTAACAGGAATTTTTTATTTTTTACAGAAACCAATCCCGCCAGCAATAATATAGCAACCGTTGAATTAATGATGGCATTCAATTTTGCAAATACATGTACATCAAAACCCAGATCAACTTTTAGCTGCACTCTTCCCAATAATACAACGGCCATAAATACGATGGCAGAAAACGAAATAATGAGGGTATTAGCCAGTTTATCATTTTTACTCCAGACTGCTTTCAACATATTATTGATTTTTCTTTTTTATAAAATACAGGAAGGTCATTAAAGCAAGGAAGGAAAAAATAAATACAATGGCTATCATTTCCAGTTTGCCTTCAAATATACTTTTGGAATTTTTATCTTTTTCCAGTGAAAGAAAAATAATGTCTTCCGAAAGTTTAGCCAATGAAACGGTATCGAGGCCATGATAATACCCACGGATATTCCGTTCTTTATCAATTAAAACAAATCGATCAGTGTGTATAAAATTACTATCTACATTTTCGCCATCTTGTATGCCAATTTTCATATGCTCCAGCGACATGTCGTAGATCTTTTTCTTATCGCCGGTCAGCAACCACCAATTACTTGGATTAACCTGGAACCTGTCTGCCCATTTTTTAAGTTCAGCAACTGAATCTCTTTCCGGATCGATGCTGAAAGAAATGAATTGCAAAAAATTGGGTTCCTTATCTCCCACCTTCATCGAATTTTTTATAGACTCCTGCAGCCTTCGCATATTCATAGTCAGTGAAGGGCAGATTGTGGGGCAATGCGTAAAGAAAAAATCCACGACCACTACTTTTCCTTCCATGTCTTTCCAGGAAACTTCATTGCCTAATTGATTGGTAAAAGAATAGTCGGGCATTTTATGCCAGAATGTTTCGCTTATTTCTTTCCCGTTAACCGTCTTTGTTACCACCGAATCGGCAATATAATGAGGTGGTACTTTGATATGTGCATCACTGTAATACTTCATGAAGAAATAACTCCCCAACGGAAGTACCAATGCTAGCAATAATGCATAAACTGCTTTTTTATTCAAAATTATTTTTTTAAAAAAAGCCATCGCTATGCGATGGCTTAATCAATAAATTTTTATACAAAGGTTTGGCCATCCTAATGAGCGGCAGGTGCCGTTTCAATATGCGGCTTATGTTCTTTCGTTGTTGTTTCTTTAAAATGTGTATCATATTTATTACGCAAGGTTTTGTACGAATGACCATCCCACATAAAGGCCATAATAAACCAAATAAACAACATTAACGGAACCACAATGGTCATAATCATATTCCTGATTTCTTCACCCAGGTGCATAAAAACAGAAACAATATAATAAGCCTTTGCAAATGACAGAATACAAACCATGCCCTTAAACATCAATACCAATGTGGTACTGGGATCTGCGCCTTTATGGATCGTATAGATTGTTAAACCAATAGCCAGTTCAATGACAGTGATAACAGAAAGAAGGATCGTTGTATTACGTACTTTCTTTTTGAAATCTCCTGCATCCTGAGGCGCATGATGAAAAGTTACTTCCGGGTAATCTGTTTGTGGATGTTGCATAGTATAATTAATTCAATGAATATTCAGTTAAATTCAATTCAGTTTATTAGATAAGATAAAAGCAAAGGAATACAAATACCCATACCAAGTCAACAAAGTGCCAGTACAACCCAGCCTTTTCAATCATCAGGTAATGTCCTCTTTTAGCAAATACATCTTTTTGTGCCATCACCAACATGACGATGTTAATGATAACACCGGAAAAAACGTGAAATCCGTGAAAACCGGTAATACCATAAAAGAAACCACCAAAAGCCACTGGTCCTGCTTCACGAATATGTAGTTCAGATGTTTTTATCATTCCCAAAAGTTGGTCCTGCGGCAATGCAGCAATCTGAGCATTTGTCATGGTATGATTCTGTTCTGCCACCAACTTCATCAATGTATCATGCGAAGAAAATTGTAAAGCTTCTTTAACAGCAGCAGGGTCAGCTAAACTTCCCCAAGGGTTACCGGTAGTTGTTTGAGCAAGCATTTCAATATGACCATTAACCAAGGTTGCATGTTCGCCGGTTAATAAATGCCACCACTCCCAAGCCTGACAACCCAAGAATGCAAATCCGCCAACAATCGTCCAGGCAAGCCATTTAACTACTCCTTTTTTATCGTTATGATGCCCGGCATGTACGGCCAACACCATGGTAACCGAACTAATGATAAGGATAAAGGTCATCAAACTTACGAATGCCAGTGGCAAATTCGCATGACCGGCTCCGGGGAATGCGTTAAAAACCGCATTCGGATCGGGCCAGAAATTCTGACTCATGCGGATAGTTCCGTAAGAAATAAGAAACGCACCGAACGTAAATGCATCGCTCATTAAAAAATACCACATCATCAATTTCCCGTATTCCACATTGAATGGGCTTCTGCCTCCATTCCACCATTTCGTTTGTGTAACTGCTCCTGTCGTAGCCATGTGTTAATTTTAAAATTTATTTATTCAATAATTTATTTTCAGTTTATTGTAACCACTAACCTATCCACACAAAAAATATCAACAAGTAGACCCATAAAATATCTACAAAATGCCAATACATGGCCGTTACTTCAACCGGTATCGAACTGTATGTCTTTGTTTTGCCGAAAAATGCAGTTATAAAAATGATCAATAAAGCCATGATTCCCCCCAAAACATGTAAACCATGTAAGCCGGCAATGACATACAAAAACTGCCCGGCTCCAGAACCCTGTAGTGTTACTCCGCCTGCCCACAATTCCTGAAAACCGAAATACTGCATCGCAACAAATAACAAACCCAGGATTAATGTTGTAGCGATCAACAATCTGTATTTGTTCATCTCTCGGTCCTTAAAAGATCTTAACGCCATTTGCAAGGTCAAACTGCTCAACAAAATAACAGGCGTTGAATACCAAAAGCTTTTGGGAATCAATATTCCCTGCCAGCTTGCCTGCTGACTTTTAACAATGTATGCACTGGTTAATCCGGCAAACATCATTACAATACTTGCAAGTGCTATCCACATTAAAAATTTATGTGGATGTATTTTATTTTTTTGATTCGTCATCGTTATGTCCATATCTATCACAAATAATTTTTGTTCTACATTACTATTTTATCGGCCAATAAAGCAAAGAAAACAATGGGTAAATAAATATAACTGCTGAACATTACCCGTCTCGCTGCTTTTACATCCATCTCTCTATATAATCGTACTGCTTGCAAAACCATGAATAAATTTGCAATAAATACGATTCCTAAACTAACCATTCCGCTCATGCCAATAAAAAATGGCATTAACCCGATGGGTATCATCAGTGCAGAATAAACTATTGTTTGTAAAGCAGTAAACTTTGTTGGACCTGCTTCACTTGGCAATAATTTAAATCCGGCAGCAGAATAATCTTTGTGTGCAACCCAGGCAATTGCCCAGAAATGCGGGAACTGCCATATAAATTGCATGCCAAATAAAACCCATCCACCCGTTGATAGTTCATTGGTTCCTGCGGCCCATCCAATTAAACAAGGCAATGCTCCCGGTATAGCCCCCATCAATACAGCCATTGAATTAATTTTTTTCAAAGGCGTATAAATAAATGCATACAGAAATAAACTGAATGCAGCCAATCCTGCTGCTAACCAGTTGAAAAAGAATGCAAGAATAAAAACACCAAGCAAACCTGTGATGATGGCAAAAGCCCAACCATGCACAACACTCATTCGTTGAGATGCTATGGGCCTGCTTTTTGTTCTCATCATAATAGCATCTGTATCTTTTTCAACTACCTGGTTAATGGTATTGGCACTGCCTGTTACTAAAAACCCACCTGCAAAGAGCAAAACAATCATTTTCAGATTGAAAAAAATATGAGGTGCCAGTAAATAGCAAATCACACTGGAAAAAACAACCATGATAGTCAGAGATGGTTTTATAAGTTGCAGGTAGTCTTTTATTAAACCTGTCAATTTATTTTCACCGTACTGTGTTGCTGGATTGTTCATCCTTTCTGAAAATGTTTTAATTTATCCAATGATACTTTTTGTATCATTTTTCAAATAACTATTTATACTGAACAAATCAATTAATGATCTGCCGTTTCATTTGGTCCGATTGGTTCTGTTTGCGGAATAAAATCTCTTCCATCTTTTGCATAATCATAGGCTCCTCTGTACACTTCCGGAATTTCAGCAACCCAGTTACCATGCCCTGGTCTTAATGGAGTGGTCCATTCTAAGGTGTTTGCATTCCAAGGATTTAGATTTGTCACCTTCCGGCCTTTAAAAATGCTATAAAAAATATTGAATACAAACATTAACTGTACAGCAAATACAATGATGGAAACAATCGTAATCATTTCATTCAAAACCTGGAATTTATCGAAAGTAACCCATCCTCTTACATCCAGGTAACGTCGTGGTACTCCTGCCAATCCTTCGTAGTGCATGGGCCAAAAAATAAGATAGGCACCGATAATGGTTACCCAAAAATGGAAATAACCCAACGTATTATTCAGATAGCGGCCGAACATTTTAGGGAACCAGTGATATACACCGGCAAACATGCCAAAGAAAGATGCCACACCCATTACAATATGGAAGTGAGCTACTACAAACTTGGTATCGTGTAAATGAATATCTAATGTAGAGTTTCCTAAAAAGATACCGGTTAATCCGCCGGAAATAAATAAACTTACAAAGCCTATTGCAAAAAGCATGGCTGGGGTTAAACGAATATTCCCTCTCCATAAAGTCGTCAACCAGTTAAATACTTTAATTGCAGACGGAACGGCAATTAATAAAGTTAATAATACAAACACACCTCCCAGAAACGGATTCAATCCGGTGACAAACATGTGGTGAGCCCATACCAGGAATGCCAGAATTGTAATGGCAAACAGGGAGACTACCATGGCCATATACCCGAAAATAGGTTTGCGGGAATTGACACTTAATATTTCAGACACCATCCCCATGGCAGGTAATAGAATAATATATACTTCGGGGTGACCAAGGAACCAGAATAAATGTTGGTAAAGAATGGCACTTCCTCCCTCATTTGAAAGTATCTGACCGTTTACAACAATATCACTTAAATAAAAACTGGAACCCAGATTCCGGTCAAATAATAAAAGGATGAACCCTGATAATAATACAGGGAATGATAATACACCTAAAGTTGCCGTAAAAAATAATGCCCAGATAGTTAATGGCAATCTTGTCATGGACATCCCTTTAGTACGCATATTTAATACTGTAGCGATATAATTCAAGCCGCCTAATAGAGACGACACAACGAATAATGCCATACTGATTATCCATAAGTCCATTCCAATCTTAGATCCGTCTGAGGCCTGTCCCAGTGCACTTAATGGAGGATAAGACGTCCAACCGCCAGATGCAGGACCCGTTTGTACAAAAAGGGATGACAGCATCACAACACTGGCTAAAAAGAAGAACCAATATGATAACATATTCATGAAAGGTGAAGCCATATCTCTTGCACCAATCTGTAAAGGAATCAGAAAGTTTGCAAAGGTTCCGCTCAATCCGGCTGTCAATACAAAGAAAACCAAAACAGTTCCGTGCATGGTGATCAAGGCATAATAAAATTCGGGATTGATAACACCACCTTTACCCCAATGACCAAATATGGTTTCAAGAATCGGGAAAGTTTTATCGGGATACCCTAACTGTAAACGAAATAATACAGAGAATAAACCTCCAATGATTGCCCACACAATACCTGTTATTAAAAATTGCTTGGCAATGGTCTTGTGATCCTGACTGAAAATATATTTACTTACAAAGCCTTCTTTATGATGATGTACTCCATGTTCTGCATGTTGAACATGTTGAGTAGCAATCCCCTCTGTATGTTGATGTGTATCGTGACTCATAATTTGTTTTTTAACCAGATATCTTGTAATTAATTATAATAGCTATCTCTTTTTATAAATCCAATCTTCTTAGTTCGTTTATTGTTTTACTTCGGCTAATACTTTTGTCGCCGGATCTTTACCCGGATTAGCAACCAGATACTGTGGTTTCTTAGATGCCAACCAACGATCAAATTCCTGTTGTGTTTCCACTTTTACAATTCCTTTCATGCTGTAATGTCCTTTTCCACACATCTGGTCGCAGGAAATTTCGTATTCAAAATCATCGCCATGTTTTTCTTTCATTTCCTTGGTTGTAAACTTGGGTGTAAACCACATGGTTGTTGGTGTTCCCGGTACGGCATCCATCTTCATCCGAAAATGAACCAGCCCAACATCATGAATTACATCTTTGGCATTAATAATCAGATGAACAGGTTTTCCAACAACAATATGCACTTCCTGTGTGGTATAAATATCGTCGTGGTTTGCTGCATCTTCCCATAACTGACCTAATGGATTTCCTTCTGCATCATTGACTTTCTTAAAATATTTTTTACCCAAAATTCCATCTTTACCGGGGTAACGAAACTCCCAACTGAATTGCTTTCCCGTAACCTCAACTACCATTGCATTTTTCGGTGCGTCGCTGGTAATTTGAAACCAATAAAACAAACCAAAGCCAACCAAAATGGTTAATGCTATAGCCGGAACAATGGTCCAGATAAGTTCTAATTTATTATTATGCGGATAGTAAAATGCTTTTCTTTTTTCTGAGTGCTGATATTTAAAAGCAAACCAGAATAAGATAATCTGTGTAATGACAAATACCACACCGGTCAGGGCAATGGTTATATACAGCATGGTATCAATTTTCTCACCCTGTAAGGATGCTGATTCACCCAATATTCTTCCTTTCAATATTTCGTTGCAATAATAAACGCCAATCATTCCAACAATCAGGAATCCCAATAATAAAAAAGCATTTATGCGATTATTCTGTTTTGCAGTTTTTTCTTCTCCACGTAAAACCGATACATATTCACTTGCCTTGGCAATCTGAAATGTAATCAGAAAACCAAGAACCAAAATCGCTATGATAAAAAAAGTAGACATGTGCTTTAGCTATTGATAATTTTAAAAATGTTTTTCTCAGGCCCGGTCTATGTATGATGTATAATACTTTCTTTAATAAACGGATGGTTTGTTGCAATCAACGGCGACTTAGCCAATGCTCTTACAGTCAGGAACATAATCAAACCAACAAATCCAAGTGCAACGCCAAAATCATATAACATAACCGGTACTTGCTCCCGGGAAAGTGCAGGAAAAACCATCATAAAAAAATCTAACCAGTGGCCAAACAAAATCAAGATGGCCAATACCGTAATAGTTGTATAATTTCTTTTTGCATCCCGCTTCATCAATAATAAAAGTGGTGCAACAAAATTAATGACCAGGTTCAGATAAAAAATCCCTTTGTATGCGCCTTTCATTCTTGGAACAAAATAGACGGTCTCTTCCGGAATATTTGCATACCAGATCAACATAAACTGGGAATACCATAAGTAGGTCCAGAATATAGAAAAGGCGAACATAAATTTACCCAGATCGTGTAAATGTTCTTCGGTTGTATATTCCAGGTATCCTTTATTCTTCAGGTAAACAACAAACAATGTTATTAATGCTACCCCCGCAACAAATGAACTGGCAAACGTGTACCAGCTAAACATGGTAGAATACCAGTGTGCATCAATGCTCATGACCCATAGCCATGGAATAGACGACATCACGGTTAAACCAAAAAACGCCAGATAAGCTGCGGACCACACCGTGTTTGTCCAAATATATTTCTTACCCTCTTCTACTGTCAAGGCCTTGTCATCGATACTACGGGAAAGCTGTCTCATTTTCCAACCTAAAACAGACCACAATACAAGAGTGATGATGGTCCAGATGCTGAAAAAACTTTTACTTAAAAAACCTGATTTTGCGGTTAATATCGGATCATGTTTTACATGTTCGGCATCTGTCCAATGATATATTTCATGGTTACCGCCAAATACAATAGCTAATAATATGACTCCGCAAATCAAACCTATTACCGGTACTGATGCAGAAACTGCTTCAGTAACTCTTCGAAATGACATTTGCCATCCACCCCAGGCCAATGTAGTAATACACAGGAAGAACATGGCTGCATTTACTACTAACAGAAAGTAAACCCCGTTGTGTAATAAACTACCCCAGAATCTTGCTTGTTCTTTTGTATCGGTGCTTGCACCATACGCTAAATACAAAGCAATGATTGACAATATGCCAACTGCCATTAATGCCAATGAGATTAGGTTATAACGCTTAGAAATCTCAAATTTTTGTCGTAAAATCATCAGTTACCGTTTATAATATCTTCAAAAAATTATTTTACTGCAGCAGTGCTATCTGTTAAAACTATTTTTCCAGCCTGCATTGATTTAATATAATGAATCACCATCCAACGTTGCTTTGTTGACAACTGAGAAGCATAAGAACCCATTTGTCCTTTTCCATAAGTTGCCGAATGAAACATGGTGCCTTCCGGTAATGCTTTCATATCATCCGCAAGCAGGTTTTTTGGTGCTGCCGGATATGGACCATTCCCATCATTCCATAAAGGACCATTCCCATCTAATTTTTTACCATGGCAAATACCACAGTTAATCAGATATAATCTAACTGCCTCTGTTTTATCTTCTTCGCTCAAAGCTGGTAATGGATTTTTTATTGTTGCCGATGCAATATATCCTGCTGAGTCATTTCTTAACGGATAGGCAGGCATTTCGCCACGGGCAACCGTACCATTTACTGGTAAGGCATTGTAATGAATTCCTTTTTCATCCAGATTTTCTGTAGATGCGTATGTTTCATATGCTCTGCTATAGGCCATATCGGGCATATACACTTTACCCGGATCACGACGAACCTTATCTGCACAGCTCACCATCACCATGGCCGTTGTTATTATTCCTGCTATTAAAAAAACTTTTTTCATCTATGCTGTATTAAATTTTATTAACTAACGGTTTCAGCAATTTGCTTATCGAATATTTTTTCATTTCTGTCATATCTACCAAACCACCATTCTGTTTCTTTCATTTGCACATCTACTTCTTTTGCACCTAGACTTTCTAAAAATGCAACCGCTTCTGCTTCATTTGTTTTTTCGGTACACTCAATAGCCATTACAAAAGTGTCATCTGTTGATCTCAGGTTAAAATGATCTTTCTTAACAAAAGGCGCCAACTGACACAGATAGCAAAAGGTTAAAACCATACCAACCGCAGCAAATAAAACGGTTAATTCAAAAGTAACCGGTATCCATGCCGGTAAAGAAAAGAAAGGCTTACCGCCAAAATTTAAGGGCCAGTCGGTTGTCAGTGTCCAGGTAATGAAACCCAATGCAGTAGCAGTTCCTGAAATGCCATAAATAAAGCCGGCTGTATGAAGACTGGTATCCCGTAAACCCATTACATGATCTAAACCATGAATCGGGAAAGGGGTATACACATCATGTATTTTATATCCTGCTTTACGAACATTTTTTACTGCAGGAAACAATACAGCTTCATCATCAAAACATCCAACAACAAATTTTTTAATTGCCATAATCTTTTAGCTTTTAGCCGGATTGATCATATCGGCTTTTTATTTTGTTAACTGTTCTTCTTCAATTTTTCAACGATTCATATTGAATCTTAAATCCTACGCATTATGGTCGTGTGCATGTTCTTTAGCAAACTCTTCAGTTGTTTGTTTTTCAATGGCACCCATGTTCTCTTTATAGGATGTACCACTTCTTTTCAAAATATGTTTGATCTCGGCAATTGCTATGACTGGGAAGTATTTTGCAAATAAGAAATAACAGGTAAAGAATAAGCCAAATGTTCCCATATAGAATCCAACTTCCCAAATAGTAGGCGCATAATATGTACTCCACGATGAAGGAAGATAATCTCTGTAAATAGATGTTACGATAATTACGAAACGTTCGAACCACATGCCCACATTCACCAATATGGACATGAAGAATGTTACCAACAGGCTTCTTCTCATTTTACGGAACCAAAAAATCTGTGGCGATAAAACGTTACAACCCATCATGATCCAGTAACTCCATCCGTATGGACTGGCTAGATTCAAACGATTTTCTTTAAATGCGAACCACTCGTAAGGGTTAACAGAGTACCATGCCATGAACAACTCTGTCAAATATGCAATACCAACGATTGAGCCTGTTAAAATAATAACCTTGTTCATAACATCAATATGCTCGATGGTTATATAATCTTCCAAACTCAATACTTTACGGGTAATAACCAATAAGGTTTGTACCATGGCAAAACCGGAAAAAATGGCTCCTGCCACAAAATATGGTGGGAAAATGGTTGTATGCCAACCAGGAATTACGGAAGTTGCGAAGTCAAAAGATACAATGGTATGTACCGATAATACCAGCGGTGTACTTAACCCGGCCAAAACCAATGAAAGTGCTTCATGACGTTGCCAGTGTTTGGTAGATCCTGTCCATCCAAATGCAGAGACCCCATAAAAAAGTTTTGCCCATTTTTCTTTTGCACGATCTCTCAACGTAGCCAGATCGGGTAATAAACCGGAATACCAGAATAATAAAGAAACAGTAAAATAGGTAGAGATTGCAAATACATCCCAAAGAAGTGGCGAGTTAAAGTTTACCCATAATGGTCCACGGGTATTTGGATAAGGTAATACAAAGAAAGCCATCCATACCCGACCCATATGCCAGATAGGGAACTGACCGGCACACATAACCGCAAAAATGGTCATCGCTTCTGCTGCTCTATTCACACCCGTTCTCCATCCCTGACGGAATAATAATAAGATGGCGGAGATCAGGGTACCGGCATGACCAATACCAACCCACCAAACGAAATTGGTAATATCCCAACCCCATCCGATGGTTTTGTTCAAGTTCCACTGCCCTACACCATAAGTAACTTCGCGATAAACAGAATATACACCAAACAGAAGCATTGCCACGGATATACCGAAACCGATCCACCACAAACGGGATGGCTTTGTTTCAACCGGGCGGCAAATATCTTCCGTTACCTGGTGATAAGATTTTTCTCCTACAACAAGTGGCGGTCTGACCTGTGATTCGTATCTGAGTAATCCCATATTGTTTACGCTTTTTGCTTAAAGCTCATGCCCAAGCTCATTTTATTTTATATATTTTCACTTTTAGTCCTTTAACAGACTCCAAGTTTTCAAGCTCTTTTCTAATTGTTCAGACAATTCATTTATTAATGTGTTGCCTCCGTCTTTTGTGCCCCTGATTCAGCAGCATGACCACCTGCTACTTCTTCCACATCATCCGTATTACGGATTTTTGCCAGATAGCTTATGTTTGGTAATGTGTGAATTTGTTCAATTACATAAAACAAACGGGATGTATTATCCGTACGCATTTTGCTGACCTTACTTTCATTATCATGCGCATTTCCAAATACGATTGCTTCGGTAGGACAAGCAGTCATACAAGCTGTTTTAGCATCACCATCTTTTAAAGGACGATTCTCTTTCTTCGCTGTAAGCTTTGCTTCCTGTAATTTCTGTACACAGAACGAACATTTTTCAATGACTCCACGGCTACGGACAGTTACATCTGGATTTAACACCATACGGGTTAAATCTTCATTCATGTCCATAACAATATCATCCAATGTGCCAACCATATCGATTTTCTGATTATCCTTGAAACTATCTGCTCCGGTATAATCGGCCCAGTTGAAGCGACGTACTTTATATGGACAGTTGTTTGCACAATATCTGGTACCGATACAACGGTTATAGGTCATTTGGTTCAAACCTTCAGAACTATGATTGGTTGCTGCAACCGGACAAACGTTTTCGCAAGGTGCATTATCGCAATGCTGACACAACATCGGTTGGAATACTACGGATAAAACATCATCCGGATTATCTTCTTTGGTAACGAAATAACGATCGATACGCAACCAATGCATTTCGTGTCCGCGAAGTACTTCTTTTCTTCCTACTACGGGTACGTTATTTTCAGCATGACAGGCAACAATACATGCGTTACAGGAAGTACATGAGTTCAAGTCGATAGACATTCCCCACTTGATACCAGGCTGCGCATGAGTTCCGTATAATGTTCCTTCACTGGCGTAATCGCCGGTTTTTGAAGCGAATGATTCGAATAATTCTTTACGTTCGTTCTTAAACTCATCCGGGTACTTTTTATATGTAGCCAGCGATGTTTCTTTGACCACTTCTTTACGGTCTTCGTACGAATTGTGTATCTGTGTTTGGGCAACTTTATGTTTCCCAACCGGCTTATCCGAAACGGTTACATCAGCATGATAAAAATTGACATTGTTCCCGCTGAATGACTGGAAGATATATGCGTTTTTACCAACACCAGCAGCACCTTTTCCGATGTTTGCACTGCGGCCATAACCCAATGCAACTGCAATAGTGTTCGGATCCATTCCCGGAATAACTAAAACAGGTAATTCAATTTCTTTGTTGCCAACAGAAATTTTTACAACAGGCTTTTCCGGATGGTATTCATAATCACTATCCTTTCCGAAGAAAATACCCAGATCGGTTGCTTTTGCAAGCGAGATCATAGCATAATTGTCCCAGGTTGCTTTTGTAATTGGATCGGGTAATTCCTGTAACCAGGGGTTACCCGATTGTTTACCTGCACCAACAGAGACATTCTGATAAAGAACCAATTCTGTCTTTCCGCCTTTTTTAGCAGCAGCAATCTGAGTTGCAGCATTTGCTATAGCCGAAGCATTGAAAGAACCGGCCGCAACAGGAACAGGTCCCAGATCCCTGATACCATCCTGTAAAATTGTATTGAACGTGGCTTCGGAACCTAATTTTCCGATCCAGTAATTTTTAAAATAAACATCATAATCACCATCTGCAATTCCACTCCATTTTAATAATGAAGTTTGGTATGGACGGGTTTTGAATAATGGAGAAATTGTTGGCTGAATAAAACTGGTAAACCCGGCTTTAGGTTCAGCATCACCCCAGCTTTCAAGATAATGGGGCGTTGGTACAAGGTATTCGCAAAGTTCTCCGGTCTCGTCTAATTTTTCATTGAAAGAAACCGTCAGCCTTACTTTTTTCAGTGCCGTTGTAAATTTATCCGCTGCATGATAATCATAAACCGGGTTTCCACCATAAACCAATAATGCACCCACATTTCCTGACTCCATCTGGTTAACCAAATCAGTCATATCCTTATCAATTCCCTGGCGGTAATAAACAGGAGTTGCCCAGTTTATAGTAGCACCATATGCATTGATCAGATTATTTATGGCATTGACAATCACTTGTACATTTACATCATTGCTTCCACTGATTACCAATGCATTTCCTGCATTCGATTTTAAGTCTGCAGCACATTTTTGAATTCCCTTTTTCAACTTTTCGTTTGTCAAAACAGGTGCTGCAACATTTCCACCTAATGCAGCTAAAAGAGCCAACGCAACAGATCCTTCTTCAGAAGGGCGATGTGTAAAACGTTCATCAGCATTTGCACCGGTCATGCTCATATAGCTTTCAAACTGATAGTGCTTGCTCATTTCCGGATTTGCCTCGTTGATCTTACGACCTTTAGAATATTGACGGGCAAATTCTACCGGACTTAACCAGGTACCTAAGAAGTCAGCAGCAAGACTAACAATTACTTTGGCATTGTCAATCTGATAGGAGGGAATGGCTTTTTTACCGAAAGAAGCTTCATTTGCCTGAATCATTCCACTGAAAGAAACAGCATCATATTGTATATGTTTACTTCCTGGATTTTTTGAAATAAACTCTGCTATAATTTGTTTGGAAGAAGGGGAAACAATCGTACTGGTTAATAAAACAACCGGTGCTCCGTTCAATCCTTTTAATGCTTCCGTTACTAATTTATCTAATTGCTCAAATGTTGGTATTTCTTCAAACTTCCCATTTACTTTATGCTTTGGGTGAGTCAGGCGATAGGTATCATACAAATCAAGTACAGAAGCCTGCACACTTGCCGAAGTACCCCCTTTGGTAAAAGAACACAATTCGTTTCCTTCTAGTTTTATTGGACGGCCATCTCTTACTTTTGCCAATACCGGAATCACATCTCCATCCTGAACAAAAGTAGTAGCATAATATTTCGCTTCGCCAAGAATGATGTTCTCGGGTCTGTTTGCAAAAGGAATTGCTTTTTTTACCGGTATTTTACAACTGGCAGCCAACGAAGCAGCAGCCGTACTAAAACCGAGGTACTTTAAAAAATCTCTCCGGGGTGCACTTACATCAAGCCAGCCTTTATCGTTCGGATCTTCGAAAGGTAAATCTTCACGAAACTCATCCTGTGTAAGCTTTTGAAAAGCTTCATCATTGTGCAGCTCTCCGAAACTTTGCCAGTACTTTTTATCGCTCATTTATTTTAGTTTGACTATTAAACAATTTATACTACTAATTTCTTTAAACCAGATTTTAGTAGTGGCATTTCTGACACTCTAATCCACCAATATCTTTTACCGTTACGCTATCCATTTTCCCAGACTTAAGGTCATTATGAAATTTCTCGTAAAGGCTATAGAATTTATTTCCTGCGAAATTCACTTTTGTTTCACGGTGACAGTTAATACACCAGCTCATACTTAACTCGGAAAATTGTTTTACTTCATCCATAGCGGTTATTTCGCCATGACAGGTTTGACATTGAACATCTCCAGCTTTTACGTGTTGCGAGTGATTGAAATAAACGTGGTCGGGCAGGTTGTGAATCCGAACCCATTCGATTGGCTTTGCTTTAGAAGGATCCCAAGCTGCTGCATTTTTCGGATCGAAACCTGCATATTTATATAATTTATTGATTTCGGCAGTTCCGTTAATTTCATTGCCTTCTTCATCAAATAATTTTGGCCCTTTTTCGTAGGTAGTAATTGCCTTGTGACAATTCATACAAACATTCACGGATGGAATGGCCGCTGATTTACCTTCCATAGCGTTTCCATGACAATACAAACAATTGATCTGATTGATACCGGCATGAACTTTATGAGAATAATAGATTGGCTGAACAGGCTGATAATCTATTTGTCTGCCTAAACCAATGGCACCCTTAACTACATAAAAGCCGCCCACAACAAATAATAAAATAATACCCAAAGCTATATATGCTTTGTTTTTATAAAATGGAACGGGATCGGAACGAAGGATATTCTCATGATCGTCCGACATTTTTTTCAGGTTGCTGTTTACCTGCATCAATACTACGGCTATGATGGCCATGATCAATGAAATGATTCCGAAGATAATCGCATTCCGATCAGAGTTATCTTCAGCTTGTGCTGTAGCTGTTCCAGTATCCTTTGGTTTAGATGCTTCTGTTTTTATATATTCCGCAATGGCATCAATATTTTCATGTGACAGATCGGGAAAGCCGGTCATCATGCTTTTATATTCTGCCAAAAGACCTTGGGTGTACGTATCCTTGGCAAGGAAGGCTGCCGGGTTTTTTATCCACTCATACAATTTAGCACGGTCGGCCCAGGGACCTCGTTCTTCAAAACCCATCAGGGCGGGCCCGGTGGTGTTTTTAAAAATATTATGACAGCTTGCACACTTGGCATTGAAAAGAGCTTTTCCATCCTGTGCGGAAATATTTGCAACAGTAAATACCGATACAATTAATAGAATAGCTATTTTCCTGGCGATTGGTTTATAATGAATCATAGACACTAATGATCAAAATGTGGATAATTTCCCGAATTGGCTGCAAAAATAAGGCATGCACCTAAGAAATCCGCTTTGTGTTAACATTTTTTTTCAACCAATACCACACTGCTTTTCAGGAATATTTTATAAAAAATCAGGGATAAATAAATTCTTATTGTCATATTTCAGTCAGTAAAAAAAACTATTCGGATTATGTGTAAAACCAAAGCTGTTTTCTACGATCTTTGCGCCCAATGTTTGAAAAATTAAAAAATAAATGGAAAGTGGACGGCAAACAGTTTTTCCTGATCATGTGCGTATTTGCAATAACCGGAACAACAACAGCCTTTATATCTAAAGCCATTACCGGATGGGTGGGCCTGACCTCTGAATCTCCATTACTTTGGAGAGCCTGCCTTAGAGCATCAGTTTTAATATTCGGTTACCAGATCATTATATTAATGGTATCTATTCCTTTTGGGCAGTTCCGGTTTTTTTGGGCTTATGAAAAAAAGATCCTTCGTTTTTTTGGGAAATTGGTAGGATTAATAAAAAAACAGCCTTAATAATTTTCCTTTTCTGCAGCGATATATCCAAAACTGGAAACTTGTTTAGTACTTAAGATCCTGTATTTAAGTGCCGAAGCTTTATCCTTCCTATCATTAAAATAATAAAACATGCTTAAGCCATATCCGGCCGAGCTGGTACTGATATTGTTCTCCGCTGTATTGATTAAGTTTATAAATAAAGAGTCCGCGTCAGCTTTTCCTTTATATATTAATAGTATTTTATAATAGTCCCTGTTCTCTATGATCTCTAAATTTTTTTCAATTGATTTTACTAATGAGTCGGCAGCTTGCATTTGTCCATTTCTTCTAAAGGCCATATTTAACCAAAAAGCACTTGCGATAACCATGTCATTATTTTTTGAAAGTTGTAGACATTCCTTAAATGCCAGTACACTTTGATCCCAGTTTTTAGTAAGGTAATAAGCCAAACCCAAATGATACCAGATATTGGTTTGTAATGTGGACGTAGGTTTATTCATAGCATTAGGAATACCGTCCGGCTCCACTTCATCTGCTTTTCCCTGTACAAGTGTTACTGCTTTTTCAAAGTCTTCAATGGCTTTATCGAAACAACGAATGCTGATATAACGATGACCCCTATGCCGGTAAAACCGGGGATCTTCGCCAATGGTATTTATACCTTTTGTATATAGATCAATAGCTTCAGCATATTGGCCCAAATAACCCATTCTTCTACCAAGCCATATCATTGCATCTGCATTTGACGGATTTTGATCAAAAATTTTTTTTGCATCTTGTTTATTCAATTCAAGAATAAACCGTGTGTCTTTTTAAAATTGAGGTTGAAGATCTTCATCTGTGCAAAGAATTGTTTTTTGCGCATGTGTATCCTGAAATATAAAAAAGAAAAGAAAAAAACTAACTTATACATACATTAAATATACTATGTATTGCTGAATTCTAAATGAAGGGCTATATCTTTAGCCCCGTGAAAAATATCTGCATTTTTGCTTCGGGTGCCGGAAGCAATGCCCAAAAAATAATTGAACACTTTAAAACCAATAAGTCCGTCAATATTGCATTGGTTGTGTCAAACAAACCCGATGCAGGTGTGTTGAAGATTGCCGCATCGCATCATATTCCCACATTAATTATTGAAAAGGAAAAATTTTTCCGGGGCAATGCCTATATCGATGAATTGAAAGAATCCAATATTGAGTTCATCGTACTCGCCGGTTTTTTATGGAAAATACCAACTGCCTTGATGGAGGCTTTTCCAAAACAAATCATCAATATTCATCCCGCACTTTTACCCAAATATGGTGGCAAAGGCATGTACGGACAAAAAGTACATGCCGCCGTAATTGAAGCCGGAGAAAAAGAGAGTGGCATCAGCATACATTTTGTAGATGAATTATACGACCATGGGCAACTGATTTTTCAGGCTACCTGTCCGGTACTTGAAAACGACACGGCTGAAACACTGGCACATCGCATTCTTCAGTTAGAACACAAACATTACCCAACTATCATTGAGGAATTACTGACCTAGTATTTTAGTATACTGGATATTTAACAAGAGCAACACAGTATATTCATTTTTTTGTTTGTTATTTGCCTCCTTTTAACATTGAAGTATTTGAAACTGAAAAAAATTTCCATACAAAGCATTTTAGTAATCCTGCTGATAATTTCAGTCGGGGTTGCACATGCGCAAATAAAAGTAAGTGGAACGGTATATGACAGTTCGAGAATTTACCCAATGGGACAGGTAAGTGTTTTAAGTTCGACTGGAAAAGGTACCGTATCGGATGCCAATGGAAATTATCAGATTGAAGTAGGTGAAAAAGACAGTGTTTGGTTTTCTTATTTGAATAAACAAACCCTGAAATACCCGGTTGCTAAAATGAACACACCCTGGAAATTTGACATAGCTCTGCATATCAATATCCCGGTACTGACCGAAATTAGGATCAAACCAAGAGACTACCGGCAGGACTCCATTCAGAACAGGCTTGATTATAAAAAGGCCTTTGATTTTCATAAACCAACGGTTGGCAGCATGACCAGTATCGGACCAATGGGAGCAGGCATAGATTTGAATGAACTGATCAGGGCTTTTCAGTTCCGGAAAAACAGGCAGATGCAATCCTTTCAAAACCGATTATTGAACGAGGAACAGGAAAAATATGTTGACTACCGTTTCAGCAAACGAATGGTGAGACAACTCACCGGCCTGGATGGTTCGCAACTGGATAGTTTCATGGTACATTACCGGCCACCCTACGAATTCGCCTTATATTCCTCCGACTACGATTTCAGATTGTTTATTAAAAACTCGTTGAACATTTATTTAAGAAAAGAACCACCTACGATCAAACAGTTTTAATAATAGAGTTCCTTTTATACCTTTATTGAAATAGAAAATTATGGAACAGCTAATACTTGGAATCGGCACCCGTCTGCAGCACATGAATTTTGGACCGGGTGTCATTGTGGGAATAAGGTATGCAACCTATATTATCTCTTTCATCAACCACGGCATAAAAGAAATAGATAAAGAAGATAATAAACTGGAGGAGATTATTCCGGAAAATGTTTCGGAAGAACTGGAGACCAATTCAGACATTGAACTTTCCTTATTAAAAATATTAAAGATGTGGGGAGGCCTGCAGGAAGTGGTTCCATTGGGCGACAAATGGATCAATGGCGTTTTGCTATTGCAACCTGCCGATAAAACATTGAAGCCGAAAGAAATTCCCATTGATATTTTTTTTCATAAAATCGTCATGCTTCGTGACCGCCTCAGGGTATTGGAACAACATATAAATGCCCACAAGGTATTAACCGATGAAGACAAAGTAAACTTGCAGCAATATATCACCCGCATCTATGGCTCACTGACCACTTTCAATGTTTTATTCAGAAAAAAAGAAGTCTATTTTGTGGGAGATAAAGGAAAGGGAGACGACTAAATTATTCAGCCGATGCACGTTTCAACCGGTCGTTGATGGCAAGCCCTAAACCATGTTCCGGAAATTTTATTGCTACAATAATTGCCGCATCACTGTTATCTAATTGCCGCATCACCGAAAAAAGATTCCTGGCAGCTTCATGCAAATTGCCTTTTTCAGAAAGCAATACCTGTTTTTCTTTTGGATAGTCATCGACAAATTTATCAAAAGCAATGACGGCAATATTTTCAAACTCCGGTTTGACTGCGGGATTGAAAAATAATTTTTTCCTAGGTGCATAATGACTTTTCAATAATCCTGGTGCCATGGGATTTGAACTTTCCATATTATTCAGCAGCACAGGACCAACTACTTTTTCAATTTCATCAATGGCCAATCCACCTAACCGGTATACCATTACTTGTTCGTCTTCAAAACCAACAATGGTTGATTCTACTCCCACATTGGTAGAACCTCCATCCAAAATGTAAGGAATTTTGCCCTGCAATTGATCGAATACATGTTGAGCAGTAGTAGGACTTATATACCCGAATGGGTTGGCACTGGGAGCTGCAAGCGGAAAATCTAGTTTATTTAAAAGCGCTAATGCCAATGGATGTTGCGGCACACGGATAGCGACCGTATCCAAACCAGAGGTAACCAGGTCCGGGATATTTGCTTTCTTTTTTAGTAATAAAGTAATGGGTCCCGGCATGAAAGCTTCCATCAGTTTATTAGCAACCTCCGGAATCTCTGCAACATATTTATTGATTTCTTCCTTTTTGGAAACATGTACTATCAGTGGATCGAAATGAGGCCTGTTCTTTACTTCAAATATTTTCAAAACAGCCTCTTCATCCAATGCATTTGCGGCTAAACCATATACAGTTTCGGTAGGTATTGCAACCGTTTCTCCATTTAGAAGGAAGCTTTTAGCTTCATTAATATTCTTACCGATAACTGTAGTGAATGTACTCATCGTTGCGAAAATACAATGGAGTTGGGAAAAGAAGAGTCAAAACTGCGATTAACCTTTTGAATTGATTTTGAATAGCATCAACCGCATATATTTATTACAATTATATCTGCAATACAAGCATACTCTCTCCTTCATTAAATTGAAAGTATAATTAATCTATTACAGCTACAAAAGTAAAACAAGCATTTATATAAAATCAAATAACCTGTTTCAGAATTTCCCGATGTGAGCTGACAATATGTTCCTTGAAACTTCCATACCATTCCTGCCACTCCGGTTTTGCCATGCCGGTAGTTAAGGCTTTTTCATAGTCGGCCAATGAGTCGTAACCCTCTTCAAAAATCAACCGGTAGCTGTCGCCGGTAAAATCGCTGTACACTTTACTGAAAGCCGCATCAGGCATCATGCCTTTTTCTATGGCATGGTCCAGTAAATCTTTTGCTGGTTTATAATGACCGAATTTCAGTTGAAAGATATCCCGTACTATATACATAAAACATGGTTTTTGTCTGCTTTTGGCAGTGTTAAAAAATAAAATTTCAGTACGGATTTAAGTTCGTTTCACTTAAACGAACTAAGAGGAAATGAAAAGTTACAATAGTTTTTTTGGGAAGGCAAATTCAAAAACCAATAATTATTTATGAAGCTTAAAAAGTGTTTTCAAAAATATCATCACGGGTTGAATGAAAATCGATAAAAAATAAAATCAATCCTATTTTATAAAACAAAAACTATTATTGTATATGCTAAAAAAGAAATTCGAAACCACAGACAAGTCTACTTTATCATTGAAAAGGGTTCTGGGATTATTTACAGCCATTCTATTAGTTGCCGGTATGATGATCGGCTCCGGGGTTTTTAAAAAAATCATTCCCATGTCGCAAACCGGCTTAAGCGAAACCGGCATTCTGTTGGCCTGGACCATTGCGGGAATCATCACCATGTTTGGTGCATTTACGTTAGCTGGATTATCATCGTTAACAGAAGAGACCGGAGGTGTGTATGAATATCTGCGATTATCGTTCGGCAATTTTTTTTCCTTCATGTTTGGCTGGTCCGACTTCTCTATCATTGGCTCGGCATCAATAGCAGCACTGGGATTCATTTTTGCACAAACAGTCAATACCATTATCCCACTTCCAAATCCTTT
>JAYWCV010000065.1:0-7178 GCA_043780275.1 Chitinophagaceae bacterium | reverse complement strand
AATGCAATTACATATGTTAGAAACGTGTTCTTAATTTCAATGATGGCCAGGTGTTCTACCATCCAACCATAACTTAAAATACCAATGCTCAATTTCAAGACATCCTTTGTGGAATTCGTAATCCCAGAACTGAGACTGCTGATCATGTCCATTAAACGGACGGTGTCATTCCCTTTATACCAGCCATACCATTTTTCAAATAAAACCAAAATCAAAAAGGCTGGCATCGCAATTAATAATATTTTTCCGTAAGTTTCCATAATTACAAGCTTATCCAAAAATACTAAAACTGTTATATGAAGAAAATATTAGTTTTTTCTTTCTTTTTTCTCCTCACACAAACATGGCTGTTTGCACAAACAACAGGATCACAAAAGATTTCGGCATTCAAACATCAACAAGTTTTATTAAACCAAAGTCCGTATAAAAACTTGTCCTGGCGTTTGATCGGTCCCAACAACAAAAGTGGACGGAGTACAGATCTAGCGGGTATTACAGGTAATCCAAACATCCTATATGCAGCTTTTGCCACCGGAGGTTTCTGGAAAACTATAGATGGCGGTTCAACATGGAAATCCCTGTTTGATAAGGAAGCAACACAATCAATTGGCAATTTTGCATTGGCACCTTCCAATCCGGATATCATTTATATAGGAACCGGTGAGGCCAATATTTTCCGGGCATCCTTACCTGGCATCGGTATGTATAAATCTATCGATGCAGGAAAAAATTTCAAACATATCGGTTTGGAAAATTCAGGAACCATTGCCCGTGTGGTTGTGCATCCAAAAAATTCAAACATTGTTTATGTGGCAGCAAGTGGAAATGAATGGACCTATAATAAAGATCGTGGTGTGTACATGACAACAGATGGAGGTAAAATATGGAAAAATATTTTATTTGAAAATGAACAAAGCGGTTGCAATGATCTGGTCATGGATCCATCAGACCCCAATATTTTATATGCGTCTATGTGGAATAGAATTCGCAAAAGATATAGTGATCCGGTGCCGGAAGATGGCGATTATATTTATAAAACAATAGATGGAGGTAAAACATGGAATAAGATCGTTGCCGGTTTGCCAGATACAAAAATGACGGGTAGGATTGGTTTAGCCGTTTCACATTCAAATCCGAATATTTTGTATGCATTTGTTGATGATCACAATATTAAAAGAGAACCCAATCCGGGTGAAACTGACAGCTATGAAAGAAAAGTTCAGAAAGTAGTGATTGGTGGAGCGATATACAGAAGCAGCAATAAAGGAGAGAGTTGGGAGAAGATGGGTGAAGTGCATGATTTTGTAAAACCATTCTCCGGTACATATGGTTGGGTGTTTAGCCAGATACGTGTACATCCCAAAAACGAAAACCGAATATATGCGTTTGGAGTTTCCAAAGCCATCAGCGAAGATGGAGGAAAGTCGTGGAAATCGTGGTTACCAACAGATACTACCGGTGATGAAACACATGGTGACAATCATGCCATGTGGATGGATGAAGAAAATCCGGATCGCATGCTGGTAGGAAATGATGGTGGTGTTACGCTCACAAATAACGGCGGAGTAAAATGGAAAAACTTTTTTAATAAAATACCAACCACGCAATTTTATACACTTGCCTATGACATGCAAACTCCCTTTAATGTATTTGGGTCGGTGCAGGATGAAGGAACTATGAGTGGAAATGTGATGAACAGTTTTGGGAATACACAGGATACAACTCTCCGGGCATGGAGGATGGCACCCGGTGGTGAGGGAACTCAAATAGCTGTTGATCCAATTAATGGGTATATTGTTTACTCCTCTTCCTATTATGGCCGGTTGATGAAATCAGATATGAGCAAAGGCAGAAGAGAAGGCGTAAAACGGATGGCCATGTTTGATGTTGGTCGGATAGATTCCTTACGAGGGGAATGGTTGGCCGGGACCGTTATGAGCCAATTTAATAACAAAGTAATTTATCATGGATTACAGCATGTATATAAAACAGAAGATGGAGGTGATAAGTGGAAAATAATCAGCCCCGATCTTTCATATAACAATCCCAAAAGAGTAGGCATTTATCCTTACCTCATCTATCATCAGGCAATAACTGCAATTGCAGAAGCCCACAAACCGGGTGTGTTATATACTGGCACAGATGATGGCAGAGTATGGCTTACAATGGATGATGGCAATAACTGGAAAGAAATCACCAAAGGGTTACCATTTAATAAGCATGTGGCAAAAATTACTGTTTCCAAATTCAAAGCGTCCAGGGTTTATATCGTTTTGAATGATCGGCGGGCTGATAATAACAAAGTCTATTTATTTGTTAGTGATGATTATGGAGTAACGTGGAGATCTATTTCATCGAACCTGCCTGCTTCACCTGCCAATGTTATTGCAGAACATCCGGACCATGCCAATATATTATTCTGTGGTACCGACTTTGGTGTGTACATGAGTAAAGACGCCGGTAAGAAATGGATTGCAATCAACGGAAATATTCCGGCATCTGTTTCTGTGAATGATCTCTTTATTCATCCAAGAGATAAAAAGCTGGTGATTGGTACGTATGGCAGAGGAGTGTATGTTTTAGATAATATAAAAAATTTAAAATAAAATGAAGTCAAAACCGGTTTCGGGGTCCGCATTATTTTCCTCCTCATCAGACAGATTAGGTGGCTATGTTTTTCATTGCATAGATGCCCACACTTGCGGTAATCCTGTTCGCCTGGTAAAAGAAGGCGGGCCTGAACTTTTTGGTAATACCATGAGCGAAAAACGACAACATTTTCTCCGGGAATACGACTGGATAAGAACCGGCTTGATGTTCGAACCCAGGGGACATGATATGATGAGTGGAAGTATTTTGTATCCGCCGCATGATCCGCAAAATGATGTTTCAGTTTTATTTATTGAAACAAGCGGTTGCCTGCCTATGTGCGGCCATGGCACCATCGGAACTATCACCATTGCGGTTGAATACGGATTGATTGTACCGAAAAAAGAAGGCATTGTTCGTTTGGAAACTCCTGCCGGCCTGGTTTTGATCGATTATACAAAAGAAGGGCAGAAAGTTTCTTCGGTAAAGTTTACCAATATTCCTTCCTTTCTTTATGCATCGGAACTTCTGATAGATTGTCCGGAATTAGGCGAACTGGTAATTGATGTTTCCTATGGTGGAAATTTTTATGCCATTGTAGATGTGCAGAAAAATTTTCGTGGATTGGAAAATTTCACAGCCGAAAAATTGATATCGTTGGCAAGAGAACTTCGGAAAAATATCAATAAAAAATATGCGTTTGTTCATCCGGAAGACCCCACCATAAACCAATGCTCGCATATTTTATGGACAGGTGCAGTCATGGACAAAAAATCCACTGCCCGCAATGCTGTTTTTTATGGCGATAAAGCTATCGACCGAAGCCCTTGCGGGACGGGTACTTCAGCCCGTATGGCTCAATGGTATGCCATGGGAAAATTAAAACCGGGAGATGAATTTATTCATGAAAGTATTATTGGCAGTAAATTTACCGGCCGGATAGAAGAGGAATTAACCGTCGAAGGCAAACCGGCTATCCGACCCAGTGTGGAAGGATGGGCAAAAATCTATGGGCAGAATATTATTTCCATTGATCCGGCTGATGACCCGTTTGCAAAAGGATTTCAGGTGATTTGATAGTTGAATAATATCTTTCAGTTTATTAATGAAAGCTAAATGAGTAAAGTAGTTATTATTGGCGGGGGAATTATTGGATTAAGTTCTGCCTTGTATTTAAACCGATCGGGTTGGGATGTAACGGTGATTGACAAAGGCGATTTTAGCGATAACTGTTCATATGGAAACGCAGGATATGTTTGTCCAAGCCATTTCGTCCCCTTGGCTACGCCGGGTATAGTGAAACAAGGTTTGAAATGGATGCTGAATTCAAGAAGTCCGTTTTATGTGCAGCCCCGTTTAAGCTTGAGTTTGATAGATTGGGGAATAAAATTTTTGCGCAGTGCAACAGCAGAAAAAGTTGAGCAAGCTGCCAAACCACTTTTAGATATTGCTGTTTTAAGTTTGGCCGAATATGAGTCATGGAATACCATACCCGGTTTTGATATGGCTTTTGAACGAAAAGGTCTGTTGGAAATTTATCAGACGGAAGAAAAAAGAAAAGCCGGATTGCATCATGTAGAACATGCAAAAGAATTTGGTTTGGATGCTGAAGTATTGACCATGGACGAGATACAACAAATGGAACCGGGTGTTCATATCAATGCTACCGGAGGTGTTTATTTTAAATGCGATACCCATTTGTATCCGCAAAAATTAATGAGCAGCCTGTTGAATTTGCTGGAACAATCAGGTGTAAAATTAATCCCGAATGAAGAAGTAAAAACTTGCGGGAAAGCGAATGGCAGTATAGCTCATATCATGACTGATAAAAATGAATATGCAACCGATAAGGTAGTATTAGCTGCAGGTTCATGGAGCAGGGAATTGGGTAAAGAATTTGGCATCAATTTGCCATTGGTTCCGGGTAGAGGTTATTCCGTTACGCTGGAAGATTCGCCATACAAATTAAATCATCCTATTGTGTTGATGGAAGGCAGGGTTGCTATTACACCTATGGACGGAAATAAAATACGTTTTGGAGGCACTATGGAAATTACTTCCATAAATACTGCACCACGCATGAGTCGAGTAAAGGGGATCCTGGATGCGGTAAAAAATTATTTCCCCGAATTTGATATACCCTTGCCAACCATGGATAAGGTTTGGTATGGATACCGTCCTTGTTCGGCTGATGGATTGCCATATATAGGTAGGGCAAAAAGTTTTAATAATCTTATTATTGCAACAGGTCATGCGATGGTTGGATTAAGTTTGGGAGCGGCTACCGGGAAACTGGTTGATGAAATTGTGAATGAAAAAAATACTTCGATCGATCTGAATGCTTTTTCAGTGCATCGTTTTGATTAATAAATTTAAAAACAGTCAAATGAAATATTTAGTAAAATGTTTATTGGTTCCTGCATGCGTTTTTATTTCAATACAATCCTTCTCACAGAAATTGGAAAAACTTTGGGAAACAGATTCTATTTTTAAAGTTCCCGAATCTGTCTTATTTGATGCAAAAAATAAGATGTTGTATGTGAGCAATATTGATGGACTTCAGCCATGGGAAAAAGATGGTAAAGGCTCCATTGGTATCATGAGTGAGGATGGAAAAAATATTGTGGTAGATTGGGTAACCGGTTTGGAATCGCCAAAAGGAATGGGTTTGTATAAGGGTAAATTGTATGTTGCTGATTTAGCAGAAATTGTTGTAATTGATATTAACAAAGCGGCTATTGTAAAGAAAATACAGATTGCCGGGGCAGTTGGCCTGAATGATATTTCAATAGATAGTAAGGGGGTTATTTATGTAACCGATTCCAGGAGTAAAAAATTATTTAGGGTAAAGGACGGAAAGTCGGAAATGTTATTGGATAGTCTGAGTGCACCCAATGGGGTTTTGGTAAAAGGCAAAAATGTATACCTATTGAATGCAGGTGGTTTTTATAAAGTTGAAGAAAATAAAACGCTTACAAAATATACAGATGGCATGGAAGGTGGTACCGATGGAATTGAACAGGTGAAGGATAATGAATTTATTGTTTCCTGCTGGCAGGGTGCTTTGTGGTATGTAAAAAAAGATGGCACGAAAAAATTATTGCTGGATACCAAAGATGAAAAGAAAAATACAGCGGATATCGGTTATGATTCTAAAACCAAAACAGTTTTTGTGCCTACATTCTGGCGGAATACGGTAGTGGCTTACAAAATAAATTAGCGTTAATTTTTAACCGATATTTTTTATCAGGTAGTTTCTCTTTATATTTTTACCAATATGATCGATTGTTCAACTTTACGGGTTCCATATCGGCAAACAAATAATTTTCCCCAAATCGTACTCGATTATATTGATCAGCATAAATCGCTGGAACCATTTTATTCAAATCCCGCATCATTTAAGGGAATTAAAATTGCCATAGCAAAAAGAAAAGCGGTTTCAACAAACCGTGAATTGCTGGTTGATGAATTAAGGAAACAATACGAATCAGTAACAACAACCGACTCGGTAAAAAATAATATAGAATCCTTGCTTGATGAGAATACATTTACCATCTGCACCGCACATCAACCCAATATACTAACCGGGCCTTTATATTTTATTTATAAGATTCTGCATACTATCAAGCTTGCCGATCAGTTGAATGAATTGCTGCCCGAAAATAAATTCGTTCCTGTATTTTATATGGGCTCCGAAGATGCGGACCTTGATGAACTGGGCCATATGCATATCAACGGAGAAAAACTGGATTGGAAAACAAAACAAACCGGTGCTGTTGGACGTATGAAGATTGACGCCGGTTTTATAAAACTCATAGCACGGATTGAAGGAGAAGTAGCTGTGCATCCATTTGGTAAGGAAATCATGGATGCCGTAAAAAGTTGTTATCAATTGAATGCAACAGTTGAATCTGCGACATTTCAATTTCTCCATACTATTTTTCAGGACTATGGTTTGATTGTTTTATTGCCGGATAATGCTTCGTTGAAAAAAGTCATGATCCCGGTTTTTGAAAACGACCTTTTTAGTAAAACCGCCAACGAAATTGTGGAGCAAAGTTCCCAGAAGTTGGGAGAGTTATATAAGGTGCAGGCATCACCCAGGGAAATCAACCTGTTTTATCTGAAAGATGATCTGCGGGAACGGATTGTGCATGAAAAAAATATTTTTAGGGTATTGAATTCCAATTTGGTTTTTGATGAAAAACAAATGCTGGAAGAATTGAATAATCATCCGGAGCGGTTCAGTCCGAATGTAATTTTGCGGGGTATTTACCAGGAAACGATTTTGCCCAATATTGCTTTTATTGGCGGGGGAGGAGAACTGGCCTACTGGTTACAGTTAAAAGATTTATTTGATCATTTCAATGTTTCCTTTCCGGTACTGGTATTGCGGAATTCATTTCTACTGACAGAACAAAAATGGAATGAAAAAATTTCGAAACTGAATTTGCAGATCGAAGATTTTTTTAAGTCCGAAAATGAATTGCTAAAAAAAATTGTGGAGACTGAATTAAAAGAGAATCTGCAATTGAACGGTCAGTTTGAAAAAGTGGAAGCGTTTTACGAAGAGATAAAATTGCAGGCCG
>JAYWCV010000064.1:0-15959 GCA_043780275.1 Chitinophagaceae bacterium | reverse complement strand
CTTGTGCCGAGATAAGGATTTCTTACATCACTGGTTTTATTCAACCAGTATCCGGATTCTTCATCATTAAACGCCATGGGACATTCCATCAAATACACTTTATCATTATCAAATTGAACTATGCGTAAAAAGTCATAAAGTATCGGTGTAAGTTCATTCAGAAATTTTCTTTTTTCGGCCAAAGTACCAGTTCCAACCAGGTTTCCTAATTGATTTTTAGATTTTTCGAGATATACTTGTGCAGCTTCAAAAATCAAGGAATCACTTTTTATATCAACCAGGCTAAAATCAGCCATTTTCAACATCAGGCTTTCACTCTTTAGAATTACAGAACTACTGTCCCAGTTTACAAATGCTTCATTCATTTCGTAATACTCACTCATTAAACTTCCGATGGAAGCACGAAAAGCATCACTATGTTTACTTACTTCTAAAGGTTGGGTATCAGAAGTAAATTTATTATCCGAATTTTTATTGATAAAATAAAACCATGCAAAGGCTACAATGACGATTAATCCAATCAGGTAAATAAATTTGCGAATCATATTAATTAAATTTTGTTTTTTAACTAGTACAAAGTTAACTAAATCGGCTGTGACCTTTGAAAGCCTTATTTTTGCATCCAATTTTTTAAAAAATAAATAGAAAATATAAATGCTGGCTGGTTTACAGGACTTAACATTCGAATTTGGTGCACGTACAATTGTGAAGAATGCAACCTGGCATATTCAACCTAATGAACGTATTGGGTTGATTGGCTATAATGGAACCGGAAAATCCACTTTGCTGAAATTATTTGTAAATGAGTATTCCCCTTCTGCTGGAACCGTTGAAAAAAGCAAAAGCACCAGCATTGGATATTTACACCAGGATCTGTTGAGTTTTGACACAAACGACTCTATCCATCAGGTAGCATTAAGTGCTTTTGAGCCGATCCTTTTATTGGAAAAAGAAATTGAAGAGATTGGTAAACAATTAGAAAAACTAACATCCCACGACACCCCGGAAAGTGAAGAACTATTACATCTTTATTCCGATAAATTGCATGAGATGGATACTTTGGATGGCTACAGTATTCATTTTAGAACCGAAGAAATACTGCAGGGTTTAGGTTTTGCGAATGCAGATCTGCAAAGACCTTACAAAGAGTTTAGTGGTGGTTGGCGAATGAGGGTTTTATTGGCAAAAATGATCTTGCAGGAACCCGACTTGCTTTTAATGGATGAACCTACCAATCACCTTGATCTTCCATCCATCGAATGGTTGGAAAAATACCTGCAGCACTATAAAGGTTCCGTAGTTATTGTGAGTCATGATAAATTTTTCCTGAACAGGATGGTCACTAAAATTGTGGAAGTATACCAGGAAGAACTGCATTTCTATAATGGCAATTATGATTTTTATGAGCAGGAAAAAGAACTGCGTGTAGAACTTCAACAACGTGCATTCGAAAACCAAAAAGATTATATAAGACAGCAGGAACGATTCATTGAGCGATTTAAAGCCAAAGCTTCAAAAGCGGCCGCTGCACAAAGTGCCATGAAAAGATTAGATAAGATGGATCGCATAGAAGACGTAAAAATTGAACGTCCTTCTATAAGAATAAATTTCAGGATCGATAAAGTTCCCGGAGTTATTCTTACCGAATTAAATCATGTTTCAAAATCATTTGGCGACAATGTCATTTTAAAAGATGCGAAAGCAGAAATTACCCGAGGCGATAAAATTGCCTTGATTGGTGCTAACGGAAAAGGAAAATCCACGTTGCTGCGGATTATTGCCGGCGTGGAAAAAGTAGAAGGCGAACGCAAATGGGGACATAATGTAGACGAGAGTTTTTATGCACAGCATCAGTTGGAAGCGATGAATGCAAACAATTCCATCATTGAAGAAATGATGACTTGCGGCAGTCAGAAAACAGAATTGGAATTAAGAACCTTACTGGGTTGTTTCCTTTTCAGTGGTGATGTGGTAGATAAGAAAATTAAAATATTAAGTGGTGGTGAAAAAGCAAGGGTTGCATTGGCTAAAACCATTGTCAGCAAAGCCAATTTCCTTTTGCTGGATGAACCTACCAATCACCTCGACATGTTCTCCTGTGAATTGCTGGTTGAAGCATTGAATAAATATGAAGGCAGTCTTGTATTGGTGAGTCACGACCGTTATTTCATTTCAAAAGTAGCTAATAAGATCTGGGAGATTGATGATCATAAAATAAGGGAATTCAAAGGCAGTTATGAAGAATGGGTTGATTGGAAAGCCCGCAAACTGGAGACTGATAAACTAAATGCTCAAAAAGAAAAAATTGCTCCGGAGAAACCCTTTGTTGTTGAAAAAAAAACGGAACCGGTAAAACAAGTTCATATAGTAATTGATAAAGATCAAAAAAAAGAACTGCAAAAACTGCAGAAAGCTTTTTCCCAGATTGAAGAAAATATTGCTACATTAACTGAACGTAAAACTAAAACAGAATCCTTGATGGGTGATGCATCTATCTATTCTGACAAAACTAAATTTCAGGAGACGGAGAAAGAATACATTAAAATAACGGCTGAATTAAAAGCCCTGAATTGTGAATTCGAAAAAGCATTTGAAAAAATAATGGAACTGGAAAGTGAACAAAATTCCTGATTAAAATCTGTCTGTTGTTTTCTTATTTTATAAAGTAATTCACACTACATTTACTTTATAAAAATAAGTTATATGAAATACAGATTTCTTTTTGTCTTTATTCTACTTTCATTTACTTTTTTTGTTTCGTTTCGTTTACTGGATAATCGAAACGAAAAGTTTGATCTTGAAAAATACAAATCCAAAAACATAGTTCGATGCAGCACCGATTGGAATCTGCTAAACAAGTGGTTAGAAGAATCTGATATCCCTCCCATGCCGGGAACCGGCAATCATTTTTGGAAAATTTCTACGAAAAATGATAGTGTACAATTTTACTTCAACCAGGGAATAAATCTGTATTACGGTTTTCATATTCCGGAAGCGATGGCTTCATTTCAAAAAGCAAAACGTTTCGATCCTGAATCCGCCATGATTTGGTGGGCTCTTGCATTGGGATATGGTCCAAACATCAATGATTTGGGCTACAATGCTTCTCCTGATGCACTTGAAGCAACTAGTATGGCAGTAAAATTTTCAACGAAAATAAAATCTGCAGAAAAATCTTTGATTGATGCCATGACTGTCAGATATTCTTCCGATTCTACAGAAAGCAGAAAGTCATTAAATGAGCAATACCGTAATAAAATGGCAGAAGCATATAAACAGTTTCCTTCCAATACAGATATTGCTGTTCTTTATGTTGACGCATTGATGCAAGAACATCCTTGGGATTTGTGGAATGTAAATGGCAGTCCTAAAAAATGGACTCCTTTAATTGAAAAAACCCTGGAAAAAATATTATCCAAATCACCAGACCATCCAGGTGCTAACCATTACTATATACATGTCATGGAACCATCGCCTTATTTTGAAAAAGCATTGGCAAGTGCAGAAAGACTGGGAAGATTGACACCCGGCATAGCTCACCTTGTACATATGCCTTCGCATATTTATTTACGTTCCGGAAATTATCAGGCTGGAATGAATGTGAATATAAACGCTGAAAATAGTTATCAAAATTATTTGAAATTATTTCCACAAGCAATGGATAATGCATTTTTATACCAATGGCATGCAAAGCATATGGAATTGAATTGTGCCATGCTTTTGGGAGTAAAGGAAAAAAGTGAAACACTGGCGATGGAATTACAGGAAATGATGGATTCATCACTGTTATCCATGGAAGGGCCTTTAGGATATTATATACAATACCTGTATTACAGCAATATTTTGATTCATGTAAAGTTTGGCAATTGGGAAAAACTATTGAGCATGGAAGAACCCAAAAAAGAACATGTTTATGCAAGAATATTATTTCATTTCGGAAAAGGGATGGCTTTTGCCGGAACAAATTCCTTTACGAAGGCAAATGATCAATTAACAAAGCTTCGGGCATTAATGAAAGACAGCAGTTTGAAAATACCGCTTAGTCCGTTTTCAGCGGCTATCGAAGGCGCAACTGTAGCGGAAAATTTACTTGAAGGAACTGTAGCTTTAAAAAGAAACCGCTTCGATCAGGCAATTAAAAATTTCAAGATTGCAAGTTCTGTAGAGGGGAAAATGGTCTATAACGAACCAAGGGATTGGTTGCTCAGCCCGAAACCATTTTTGGGAAATGCATTTCTTCTTGGACAAAAATTGACAGATGCAGAAAATGTATTTATTGAAGATTTGAAAAACAATGATGAAAATGGATGGTCTTTATATGGTTTATACAGAGTTGCTCATGCACAAAATAACGTAAACCTCTCGAAGACATTTTTGATGCGGTATAAAAAGGCTTTTGAAAAATCAGATATCCAATTGACAGTTCCGGTTTTTTAGCTGTATATTTTTTTACATCATTCAATTATTTTTTACTTGTGAAGAATGCAGAAGTCTTTAGTATCTTTCTTGCATGAGAAAAATCTTTATTGCAATTTTTTATTTTTGCATGATAAGTGTTCATGCACAAACAATCAATCCGAAAATTCAGGAGTTAATCAATTCTAAACAGACCGTTCTGCTAAACCAATTCATTGAATTTCTAAGCATTCCCAATGTACTTGGAGACTCTTTGAACATGGAAAGAAACGCTTCTTTCATTCAACAGATGTTGAAGCAACGATCTGTAGAAACAAAATTATTACGATCAAATAAACCAGGCTCTGCCCCGGTAGTATATGGAGAAGTGATGACACCCGGTGCAACAACAACCATCATTTTCTACGCTCATTACGATGGCCAACCGGTTAATCCTGCGAGGTGGGCAGAAGGTCTTCATCCTTTTACACCTAAACTCTTAAGTGACCGGTATGACAAAGCCGGGATACCGGTTGCCATACCAACTGCAAATAACCAATGGGATCCGGAATGGAGAATCTATGCCCGTGGAGCATCTGACGATAAAGCAGGCGTATTTGCAATCATAGCTGCTTATGAAGCAATCCGGGAGTTGAAATTAAAACCGAATATAAATATCAAATTTTTCTTTGAGGGAGAAGAAGAAGCAGGTTCCATCAACTTGGCTCAGATATTGGAAGAAAATAAAAAACTGTTAGAATCGGATCTCTGGTTGATCTGTGACGGGCCAAGTCATTTTTCCGGAAAGAAGCAGTTATTATTTGGTGTTAGAGGAGACGTGAATATTGATTTGAAGCTGTATGCATCCAAACGTCCATTACATAGTGGTAATTATGGAAACTGGGCACCTAATCCTGCAATGCGCCTGGCTCAATTATTATCTTCGATGAAGGACAAAGAGGGCATGGTAACCATCAAAGGATTTTATGATGATGTTACTCCATTAACCACACTTGAAAAAACGGCTATTTCAAAAATTCCAGAAGTTGAAACGATTCTGCGTAAAGATTTATTGATGATAAACCCAGATGGTGGAGGCAGACCATTTTTGGAGTTACTAAACTTGCCGACACTAAACATTAATGGAATTCAATCTGCAAATATTGGAAATTTATCTGCCAATATAATTCCGAATGAGGCAGAAGCAGCACTCGACTTGAGATTGGTGAAAGGTAATGATGTGGAAAGACAAATAACTAAAGTGATTGATCATGTAAAAAATCAAGGCTATCATGTTATTGATCATGAACCCACTGATGAAGAAAGAACAAGTTTTCCTTTAATAGCAAAGATCAGTAAGCGGGGGCATGGTTATAATGCACAACGTACAGCAATGGATCTGCCCATTGCACAAAGGGTAATAAAAGCGGTTAATACAACTATCGACTACGACCTGATTCTGGTTCCTTCCTTAGGTGGGAGTCTGCCATTATACTTGTTTGAACAAATACTGAATACAAAACCGATAACATTGCCCATTGTTAATTTCGACAATAATCAGCATGCCGAAAATGAAAATGTAAAAATTGGATTTCTTTTAAAAGGAATAGAGACAATGGCTGCCATTATGCTGATGAAATAAAAATCAACCTATCTGTTTAAATGTGCTTTCAGAAAATCACTCACCAGGTAGGAAATCAATTTCCCGGTCGATTCATTTTTTCTTCCATCCAGTAATTGTACAGCACCTTCACAGATATGGAGGTAGGCCACTTTACTATCTGTAGCAACAAAATTTACAAATTGTCTCGCATGCTGCGTCGTTATCCCACATGGTGAAGCAGCACTGGATAAGGTATTCTCAATGCAATCCAGATCGATTTCTATACCGGTATATGAATCTTCGGTGAAGCCTGTAGCATGTGCTACAGCTTGAATAAAATTTCTTTTTTCGTGTATAAAAATTTCTTCAAACGTTATCAAATCAATAAATGGATTATTGGCAATATCCATCAATACGTTTTGTTGCAGATAATTTTCATGAACCCCTACAACACAATATTTCTGCAGGTACCCATCCTCTTCTGCATAGCGAAAACCATTTCCACTATGACGCCCTTCCAATGGTCGGTAATCGGTATGTGCATCCAGATTGATACAATTAATTTGAGCCAAAGGAATCGTAGCATTTTTAAATAAACCTTTCGCAGCTCCTTTAATTAAGGGATAACTATTATTATGTCCTCCACCAATTACAATAGGAATTTTTCCGGCATCTGCAATTTTTCTTATTACTTCCTCCACTTCATCATCAATTACACTTACTGCATGTCGCAAGGCATCTAGTTTCTCTGTTTCGTTATGTGCATTTTTTTCTATCACAGTTATTAATTCTGTAAAATCAAAATGACCTAATACTAAAACTTCCTCTCCTTTTAAATAAATATTGCTTTGTATATTAAGGAAAGAATTCAGAAAAGAAAACCAGGCAGTCTCTGTTCCTCCAATTCCCAAATTTGCTTTCACACCAATATCTTCAGGTATTCCTACCAAAACATATTCTGCATTGGAATGTTTTATTGCAGACTCCAGATCTTCATTAAGATTCAGTACACAAATATCTTCTCCCAATTTAGTTTCAAATTTCCTGACTTTGGTAATCTTTAATACATCTTGTTTATTGTAGATCTTAAAATATTGCATGGTTATTTGATTTATAAAATGTCTTGTCGTTCAGAAAATTGTGCTTCTTCCAACACTGCTTTATTATCTTTTTTATAAAATATCATTCCCAACATCATAATGATTCCCGTCGTTAAAATAACAAAGAATAAAATACCATCATTGAACGTATGTAATTTTAAATGACTTGGTATCTTATAAAATAAAACAATGGTTATCAGACCTCTTGGCATAAAAAAAACTTCGGGAATAACATTGGTATGTACAAAAAAACGCAAATACAATAGTCGGATAGAAAATAAAATAATAACGATTAATCCACCAATCAGCAATACTTCATTGTACATCAACAAATCAATATTGATAGAAAATCCAAAAAATATAAAAAAGAATGTGCGAACAAGAAATGATGTTTCTGCTGTTATGGAATGCATCAAATCATAGATTGGCTCCACTTCTTTGATGGGAGAAAAATGAAATTGTTTGAACCGGGAAAAGAGGTCCCAGTTCTTAATCATTAATCCGAAAACAAGAATGATAATCAGCGATGGCAGGTGCAAAATTTTACCCGTTGCATATAATAAAATAAGTAAGGAAAAAATCAAAAAGAATTTTATACTCAATTTGGTTTTAGTCATTATATAAATCAATAACATGGAAATGATTACTGATAAAAACACGGACAAGAGCATATTGCCACTGAATATAGCTGTAGACTTCAGCGTTAAAGTTTCATCTGCAATAAAATAATTGAATGCAATAATTCCAAGTATATCAGAAAATGAAGCCTCGTAAACTAAAAATTCTTTTTTAGATGGAGATAACTGATGTAAACTGGGAATAACGATAGCACTGCTGATAATGGAAAGTGGAATGGCATAAACAAGGCAGTTCAAAAAAGATTCATTTAACCAATATTGTAAAATGGCTGTAATCAACATGGATGACATGACCAATAACACAATTGCCGATAAAAAAGAATCCCGAATCAGTTTAATTTTATCGCGGCTCAATTTAAGATCCAGACCGGCTTCCAAAACGATCATGATCAAACCAACAACACCTAATATTTCCACCAATTTTTGTGGAATTACAATTTCCAGTTCATAAAAATTGGCAATATAGCGAAACCCGATACCGGCAAATAACAATAATAAAACAGACGGTACCCGGAGGCTTTGTCCTATGATGGAAAATAAATAAGACAACACAACAAGGCTACATAAAACAATCAATAGCAATTCGGTATACAAGTAAACCATGCAATGAAATTAAGGGAAAAATTAAACTAAGAGATATGTGCTTTGTTATTAAACGAAATTTCCGGCAATCATTACTTTATCAATCAGGTTCGAACCAAATGCATAAGGCAAATAAGCGATTGATGAAATTGGTTTTGTAAAAATAAGATTAGCTTTTTTCCCCACCGTAATCGAACCCAATTCATTTTCCAGTTCCATAGCATAAGCTCCATTGATAGTTGCTGCATTGATTGCTTCTTCCGGCAACATCTTCATTTGAATACAACTCATGGAAACTACTAAATTCATATTCCCACTTGGCGAAGAGCCTGGATTAAAATCTGTTGCTAATGCAATTGCACATCCTGCATCAATCAATTGTCTTGCTGGTTGAAAAGGCATGCGCAGAAAAAAAGCAGCAGTTGGTAACAGCGTTCCTATTGTATTGGAATTGGCTAAAGTCTTAATCGCATTTTCGTCCATCGTTTCCAGATGGTCCACAGATACTGCACCAAGTTTTACACCTACTTGTGTTCCACCGGATAGGCTTAATTGGTTGGCATGTATTTTTGGTTTCAACCCGATGGCCATTCCTGCCCGGCAAATTTTTTCCGTTTCTTCGGGAGAGAAAAACCCGGTTTCACAAAATACATCTATATAATCAGCCAGTTTTTCTTTTGCAATCACCGGAAGCATCTCATGGATTATACTGTCAATGTATGCTTCATGATTTTCTTTGAATTGTAAGGGATATGAATGTGCTCCGAGAAAAGTGGCTTTGACAGAAAGCAAAGATCTTTCTTTCAGTTTTTTAATTACCCGCAGCATTTTCAATTCGCCTTCTACAGTTAAGCCATACCCGCTTTTTATTTCAATAGCTCCTGTTCCCAGTTTGCTTACTTCTTCCAACCGTTTCCAGGCATCAATGAATAAATCATCTTCTGATGTTTCTGCCAGTTTCCGGGCTGAATTTAATATCCCTCCTCCCCTTGCAGCTATTTCAGCATAGCTTATTCCGTTTATCTTATCCACAAATTCATCCTCTCTGCTGGCCGGAAACACAAGGTGGGTATGACTATCGCACCACGTAGGTAAAATCATTTGTCCGGCTGCATCTATATGATTTTTAAACCCCGATATTGCATGATTCAAGTCTTTCATCTGTCCATATTCAACAATCACATCCTGTTCAATAATTAAATACGCATTGTCAATTGAAGGCAATTCGGCCAATGCTTTTCCCCGAAGTAATTCTGAATGTGACCGAACATTTATAAGCCGCTTAATATTTGTAATTACCATCATGCTGTAAAGATAATCGCTGTTAAATGAAAAGAGCCCTGAAAAGGGCTCCTTTCATTTCCAATATCCACTGGAGTTTTATGCATGTTCTTCATGATCAATCTGCGGCACACCAATAGCTTCTTGTTCATTAAGTTCATAACATAGATTAACTGAAACATTTCCTACTGCTTCATCCAGTAATTGTTGAACATCTTCTACCCTATCCGCTTCCCAAAAACAGGTTGCTAATTTACCATCCGGAGAAGGATAAATTCCATGTACTTTTAAATTAGGTGGAAGATTCGATGTAGTTTCTTTCGCTTTTTTCCAGAATATATCCGGATTCTGAATGTTGTGATGAGCAAATACTAACATAATAAGTGGTTTTAGGTTAAACAATAAATGACTCATTTGTCGGCAGGATCATTTCACACATTTTCATTTATACCTGAATTAAACATTCATAGAGCAGAACAATAAGTTACACTTTTTTAATATTTCTACCTTATTTTTTTTTCTAAAAAATCTCCAATAAAACTATTTTAAGTTTTAAATAAAAAAAGAGTTTGTATTACTACAAACTCTTTTAAAATATTAACAATAGTTTTATTTAGAACTCATGTTATATAGTTGGTTAAACAACATCTTAAATGTACCATGTGCTTGTGCCCTAAATGTAATCTCAGGCCCGAATGCAAAAAGCTTTCCTTTTCCAACATTCGCTTCAAATGCAGTGACGCCATTCTTTAAATAGTTTTGACCCCATGACCAACCACTTTTCAATGGCTTTTCATTATCGAACCAAGCCAAAGGCTTTACAATTCCTTTAGAGTTAGCTTCTGGTAAAATGTTAAATACCGGGCTCTCATCGAAATATACATCCAGTTTATTATTAAGACCCCAGGTTGCCTGATTTGTATTATCGACATTAACTGTTAATATACTACCCGGTGTATAATAATTGTCTCTTGATATGGTTTTTATTTCTCCGGCTTCTACTATCGTTAATGCATTTTCTACAGGCAATTTCAAATGATAAGCCAGATTGGTTGATGAACCAATGCTAACTATATTTCCACCTTCCTTTAAAAATTTATCTAATTCAGGAATTGATTTTTCTGCAGTAATTCTTCCAACCCTGTTCCTAAACTCTTCCGGAATAGTATTCAGGTTAGGTATAGGTGCATTTCGTCCGCCTGCAGATACTCCTGGGATAGCTCCACCAACAAAAACTATTACATCATATTTCGATTTCAGATTTCCGGTGTCTATATCCTTTGGATAAATAACATCAATAGAATAATCAAACTGTTCCATAATCCATCTCACCCAACCAGAAGGCATCGATCCTCCATAATTATCCCATAATGCAATACGGGCTGCCGAAATTTTCTTTAATGTCAAAGGACTTTTTGATACTGCTTTTGCAGTTACAGCATGTTGAGTAACAATTTTTTCCAAAACCAATTTAGCTTTTGAAGAATAAGGGATATAAAAAGCACCCTGGCCAATATCGGAACCGGCATCTTGCCCGGTGACACGAAATACATCCACTGCATCTTTCAGAAGAAGATTCACAGCTTTGAAAGAATTATTTGCTCTGGTATCCAAAACAAATCCTTTTATTGCAGATGCATTTTTTATTTCTCCTTTTAATTTAATTATTTCACCATTCGGGTTTCTTTCAAATGGTCCGTCAAATGAATCCAGAATTCTATCAAATTGTACACCCATTTGATAGGCCAAAGTCCATCCTGCTGCATCATACGGAGGAACAGGAGGTCCGCCCGGATATTTGAAATCATTTGGATGATCTTGTGGCTCGAATAAATCCAGTACGTGTGGACGAAAAGCTTGGTTTGTTTTAACAACATAAGAATTAGCCGGATATTTTTTACCGGCAACGGTAAATTCAGCAGTTGCCTTATGTACAACTACCCCGGTTTTTATCAATGCATTTAAAAAGGAAACTGCTGTCGCAAAATCCGGTTGATCGGATGGAATGATATATCCTCTTGGATCTCTCAAAGAAGGGTTTTTCATAACACTGTCGTAATATTTAACCGGCACCACAGTTGCATTAAAACGATTACCCTCCACCTCCGATGTTGGAGCAGGATTAGCTGTACTTCCGGTTCTTGTGTTTTTCTGTGCTTCTTTAATAATATTGTCAATAGCATCAATCTTTGATGGTGATAAACTCCAGGTGTCTTTGTTACCTCTGTCAATAGAGTTTTTACCCATCTTATAAATATTGTACAACAACTCATCCCTGTTCCTGGCAGCATAATTCAAAACAGCATAGTTTAATGACACGGAATATTCTATTGACTGACGATACAACCATTTTTGAGGTACAATCGGATTGGGAGTAGCTGCATTAGGAATTAACCGATTTGTAACCAATGGAATTTCAGAAGGATTTGGACTTCCAACAATTTCTGTCAATAACCCAATCATATTATGGAAATAAGTGGTTGTACGTAAACCACCATTATACCAGGTAGAAAATACCGACCCTGCCTTACTTGTATAGCCTGGTTTATCTTCGAGATTCAAGCGGTTTTGCATAGCAGCCCCAACTGCATCCAAACCGGTAATGATCAACGGATCGAAAACATAATTGAATGGATCTCTGTATGGAGCACCGGCCACAATAGAACCTGCAGGTCCAGCCTGGTGGTGGTTGTACATGATCTGGGGAATCCAATCGACAAAAAGTTGCCGTCCAATATTCTGTGACTCCTTCATGTTCAGCATATAGAAATCACGGTTATTGTCGTGACCCACATATTTTTGATACAATCGGGGTAATCCTGTCAAAGTTCTTTTTGCAGGAACAGAATCCCGCATATACCAGTTACTAACCAATTCCTGTCCATCCGGATTGGCATGAGTCATTAGAATAATAACATTGTCCAAAATTCTTTTGGTTTCATCATCATTACGGGATAGTAAATTATAAGCTGTTTCAATCAATTGGTGTATACCTACTGTTTCAGTAGCATGCAATCCGCCATCTATCCAAACAACCGCTTTACCTTCTGCAGCAAGCTGTTTCGCCTGTGCTTGGGTTAAGCCTTCTGCATTACCCAGTTTTTGTGAAATGGCTCTGTAATGATCTAATTTTTTATGATTTTCCGGAGAAGTTACAATCAGCATAAACTGATCCCGGCCTTCTTCCGTTTTTCCAATTACAGTGTACTTAGCACGGGGAGACGATGTACCCAATTTTTTAAAATAAGCTTCTGTCTGGGTAAATGTGGTTAATTGGTAATTGTCACCAATATTAAATCCAAAATGTTCTTTAGGAGTTGGGATAGATTGAGCAAATGAGGTATTAATTAAAATAATTAACAGCAGGCATAAGCAGCACAGCTTTTTAAGTTTCATTGTTGAAGTTTTGGTTTTGAGAGAACTAAAATAATTAATTAAGAAGTAGAAAAATAAATTACTCTGCAGAATTTGATGAGTGGTAAAACATATAGCATAAAAAAAATCACCTGCATAATATTTCCGTTGCTATTGAAACACGAAGTTTTTGAGATTCTTTAATAATGTTGTTAATGCATCTACTTTACAACTTTTTACTTTATAACATTTTAACATTAATATAGAATAATTCTAAATTAGCACTACATCCTTATTTAGTATCAAATAATTTCTATATTTTGTTTTTCCAAAAATTGATTTTGAATTTCTGAAAACTTTTTTCAGAAATAAGCTATGTTTATACAATTGATTTTACTTTGATAAAAATAAGTGGGTTATGTAACTCACCACAGCGAAGCTATAAAATGAGTCATAAAATTATTGATTAGTAACTAAATTTTGTTGATTGATGCATTGGGAAGCAATCATAAAAAAACATCGTGGTGAAAGCAGAATTGTTGTTTATTTTGAAAAAAATGCAAAATTAATAACAAGGATCAAGCAATTTGATGGAGCTCGCTGGAGTCAGCAACTCAAAGCATGGCATTTGCCAGATAATGAAGCAAACCGACATCATTTTAATTTAACTGTAATCTCTAAAGAACCCTCAGAAGAAGGTAAAATAGCTAACCATTTTTTTAACCAATGGTTACAATCTAGACGTTACAGTCCAAATACCATCAAAACTTATAGTGAGGCCTTAAATTCGTTTTTGACATTTTTTAGTGATAAACCGATTCATGAAATCTCGAATATTGATGTTATCTATTATAACAATCAATATATTTTAAAGAAAGAATTATCGGCATCGTATCAAAATCAAATTGTAAATGCCATCAAATTATATTTTAAGACCCAACAAAATATTAAGTTAGATTTAGATAAGATACATCGACCCAAAAGAGAAAAATTATTACCCAATGTGCTGAGTAAAGAAGAGGTAAAAAAGATATTGTTTGCACATAGCAATCTGAAACATACGATGATGCTTTCTCTAATTTACAGTTGTGGATTGAGACGAAGCGAGTTGTTGAATTTAAAACCGGCTGATATTGATTCGAAAAGATACATCATTATCATCAGACAATCCAAAGGGAAAAAAGACAGAATTGCTCCGTTAAGTGAAAAAATTATTATCATGTTGCGAGAATATTACCGGCTGTTTAAACCAACCACTTGGTTATTTGAGGGACAAAAAAAGGGAGAGCGATATTCTGAAAAGAGTTTACAAAGTGTTTTAAACCAAGCTGTTGAAAAGTGTCATATCAAAAAGCCGGTTACTTTGCATTGGTTGCGACATAGTTACGCCACGCATTTGTTAGAATCTGGAACAGATTTGAGATACATACAAGAGTTATTGGGTCATAATAGTAGCCGAACTACCGAAATTTACACCCATGTAAGTACCAAAAGTTTACAAAACATTAAAAGTCCGTTTGATGATTTATAACTCAATAATTTATATTTGATAAAACTAACTCAAAACAGACCTATACAACTAATTTACGTTGTATAGGTCTTAAAAAAACAGACGTATAAGCAAGTTGTACGTCATACTATTGAACACTCTAATTAATTCCAAATCATGACAGAAAGTAGGACTAAACTCTATCTCATCATATTTCTGCCAGTTTGGTTTATTCAATGTAGTTACCACGGAAACGCTTATAAAGAGAATTCCAATACCGCTTTAACCAAATATGAGATTGTACAAGACTGGCCACAATTACCAAAAGGATTTAAATTAAGTGATGTAACAGCAGTAGGAATTGATACTGACCAAAACATTTTTTTATTTCAACGAACAGGCAGACATTGGACACAACCATTTCCAGATACTTCAATTTCTTCGAATACCATCTTCCTGTTGGATAATGGAACAGGAAAGATTCTTAATAGCTGGGGTGCCAATTTGTTTATTATGCCGCATGGTTTAACAGTTGATAATGAAAATAATGTTTGGGTAACTGATGTTGCACTACATCAAATATTCAAATTCAGCCATGACGGCAAGTTATTAATGAAATTAGGAGTAGCTAAAATACCTGGAAATGATTCGATGCATTTTAATCTGCCTACCGATGTTGCAATAGCAAAAGACGGTTCATTTTATGTCAGTGATGGTTATGGAAATAGCAGGGTTGTAAAGTTTTCAAAAGAGGGAAAGTACCTTTTTGATTGGGGTAAAAAGGGAGACAAAGCTGGTGAATTTAATACCCCACATGGAATTGACTTGGATTCAAAAGGTAATATTTATGTAGCCGACAGAGAAAACAACCGAATCCAGAAATTTAATGCTAAAGGACAGTTTTTGAAAGAGTGGAAAAATAATACAGCAACACAATTATATTCTTTATCAATTGATAAAAAGAATAATTTATTCGCAATTGATAATTTGACTATCAATGATACTTTAATCATGGGGGCTGATATTATACATTTTGATTCAAGGCTAAATATATTGATGCGATTTGGTAGGACTGATTCAGATGGCGTTTCTGTTCCTCGCTATCATGACATAGACATTGATAACAACGGCAATATTTATGTTGCTGAAACATTAGGTAAAAGAATTCGGAAATTTAGAAAAACCTCAACTAAATGAGATAAAGAAGTACGAACGTACAACATTCGGTTTGGCAATATGGCGGGGTGACGAATATATTCTCAACTTTTTGTTCGCTATCAGCAGCAGTCCGGGCTTGACCTTTACTATTGAACTTTAGTTGTTATCTTCATCATTAGTAATTCTATTCGGCTTCGGTTCCGGGCTGACGATTTTCAAATACCGCCACATCGCCAAGCCGTAGCCGTTAGCGGTCATTGTAATTGACAGTTCGATTTTATTGATAATACTTTATCTTGTATCTTCTCTTTACGTTTTCTTTTAACGACCACTTAGCAAACACCCTTATGATACTGAAT